>JBPYFG010000318.1:0-5607 GCA_051986365.1 Xanthobacteraceae bacterium | reverse complement strand
TTTGTGTCACGGCTGCGGGGCGCTGCTGATTGGCCGTGATTGGTATGACATCACGGGGTGGCATTTGTCTGCGGACGGGCGCTGTGTCGCTTGCGGCACTCCCTGTCATGGCGTCTTTGAGGCGACCGCGGGCCGCTGGGGCGCGCGCCGGCTGCCGCTCAAGCTGCACGCGGCATCGGCGTGATGCAGCCGAACTGAATTACAAAACTTAGGTCTTCGACGTCCGCTCGGTCACAAGCGGACATTCTCGGAGGTTTGCGTGATGTCCGCTTTACCCCCGAAAGCGGACCTCGCTGAGGTGTTTCCTCAGCTCCTGCACAGCTGTTGGCTTAAATGCATTTGCTGCAGGGCGGCAGGGTCGTGAATGGCACTGAACGGCCTTAGTGCGAGTCCGCACCCTGGTAACTACCGGGGAACAACGGACATCGAACCACCGCTTTCTGTGAACAGCGTTGGCGGTGCATCAAGGCAAGGTAGGATAAGCTGCGACCATAATGGCCCTGTCGGGCTCGTTCTCGAGTGAGGAGCTGCGGTTACTCGAGTTTGGGAGGACGCCATGAAAATCAACCTTTCGGGACGGGCTGCTATCGTCACTGGTGGGAGCAAGGGGATCGGCTTTGCGGTGGCGACGCGCTTCGCGGCCTCGGGCGCCGATGTCGCTATCGTCGCGCGTACTGGGGAGCCGCTCAAAGAAGGGGTCGCGGCTATTATGAAATCGAGCCAGAGTCGCGTCATCGGGGTTCAAGCTGATGTCAGCAAGGCGGCGGACATCCAGCGTGCCTACGACGAAGTGATGAAGGCGTTCGATAAGGTCGACATCATCGTCAACAATGCAGGAACGTCACGGGCGATGCCATTCGAGAAGGTCACCGACGAAATCCTGTACGACGACCTCGAACTAAAGCTGTTTGCCGCGGTGCGATTGATTCGGCTGGTCGCGCCCCAGATGAAGGAGCGACGCTGGGGCCGCATCATCAACGTCCTCAACATCGGAGCCAAAGCGCCGCGACCTAACAGCATGCCGACTTCGATATCGCGCGCGGCAGGCATGGCAATGACCAAGGCGCTGTCGCACGAGTTGGCGCCGCACAACGTGCTAGTGAATGCCATGCTCGTCGGCATCATTCGCGCCGACCAGCATGTGCAGCGGGCGAAACGGACCAACGTGGCGCTCGAGGAGTACTACGAGGCGCACGGCAAGGAAATTCCCCTTGGTCGCGCCGGCGAGGCGGAGGAATTTGCCAATCTCGCCTGCTTGCTGGCGTCGGAGCAAGGCAGCTATATCGCTGGTACCGCGATCAATGTCGACGGCGGACGTTCGCCCGTGGTGTGATGTGGATGATTGTGCCGGGCAAACCGGTGCTACAACCGATCATTTTGAGGCACGATCTTGATGTCCGCTTGTGCCAAAAGCGGACTCATGCACCGCAACATACGCCGGCCAAAAATCGCGTTATTAAATCGCTCGGCGGCGCGGAGCAGCATCGGTGGCACCTCGTGGCGGTACTCCGCTGGATTCTTGGGTCTGCGCCATCGCTTCACCAAACCGCCTCCCGCCGTTTCGCTACATGCGCTAACCTGGGTTCCGTCGCGAATGGGAGGGCAGGAAACGACAGGAGCGGGCAATGGCCGTGGAAGCCACAATTAGCAGCACGGCGTCGGCGCGTCCGGGGCTCCCCAGCGTGATCGTCGCCGCCACGATCGGCAACATGCTCGAATGGTTCGACTTCCTGGTCTACGGCTTCTTCGCCGTGACGATCGCGGAAGTGTTCTTTCCGGTCGGCAACCCGACGGTCTCGCTGCTGATCACCTTCGGTACCTTCGGGCTTGCCTACCTAGTGCGGCCGCTCGGGGCGATCATTGTTGGTACCTATACCGATCGCGCCGGCCGCAAGGCGGGGCTCACCCTTTCGATTGGGCTGATGTTGATCGGTACGACGCTGATGGTGGTCACGCCGGGCTTCGCGACGATCGGGCTCGCCGCACCGATCATCATTACCGTCGCGCGCCTGCTGCAAGGTTTCTCGGTCGGCGGCGAGTTCGGCAGCGCGGTCACCTTCCTGGTCGAGCATGCTGGCGAGCGCCGCGGTTACAGCGCGAGCTGGCAATGGGCTACGATCGGCATGACCTCGATCATCGCCTCGCTGTTCGGCCTCGTGCTGACCTCGCAGCTCTCGCATCAGCAGCTCGTCGACTGGGGCTGGCGCGTCCCCTACGTATTTGGGCTGCTGGTTGGGCCCGCCGGGCTCTACATCCGCTCGCGCATGGCCGAAACCCCCGAGTTTCTCAATGCCGAAAAACCGCAGCGGATGCCGATCAGCGAGCTGCTGCGCCGGCAGCCGGTCTCGGTCCTGCTGGCGCTCGGCGCCGCCGTGATCTCGAACAGCTCCTATTACTTGCTGCTCTATATCCCGACCTACGGCGTCAAGACACTGCATCTACCAGCCTATACCACCTTCGCCGCCACACTGGTCGGGGGCATAATCCTCGCTGTCTTCTCGGTCATTGCTGGGCACTATTCGGACCGAACCAAGCCGCGTACGCGGCTGATGCTGATCACCGCCTGGCTATTTTTGCTCGCCGCCTATCCGTCATTTTGGCTGATGGTCGCCTTTCCCTCGCTCGCCACCGCGATCTTCGCCGTCGGCTTCCTCAACCTGATCAAGGCGGGTTACAGCGGCGTCTTGCCATCGGTGCTGTCGGAGCAGTTTCCAGTTGAGACGCGCGCCGTCGGAGTGTCGTTCAGCTTCAGCGTATCGGTAACGATCTTCGGGGGATTCGCCCCGTTTACGGCGACGTGGCTGATCGCGCAGACCGGCGATCCGCTGTCGCCCGCCTATTACCTGATGGCCACCGCGCTGCTCAGCATCATCGCGCTGATGATGATCGCGCGGCGGGGCCGGCCGACTTGCGAAGCCGGCCGCGCCAGTGACGGCGCGGCAGTGTAGCGGTAGGGACGTGCGTTCCATCGCACCCCCCCGCCTAAACAGTACGTGCGGCTTTCCCCGAGACCGCTGGCCAAGTCCTGAACTATGGCGGTCCAAAAGAATTCGCCGACGCAATTGCCGCACAGCGGTCGAAAATGGCCGCCGTCGCTCAAGCCATGAATTACAAACCGAAACAGTCATGCCGCTCGATAAGAGCGGCCAGAAGAGAAGGATCAGAGTCGATGAAGAAGGAAATGGCCGAAACATTGGTGCGCACTGGCCCGGGGACCCGCATGGGCAATCTGCTGCGACGCTATTGGGTTCCGGTGTTGCTTTCGCGCGAGGTCGCCGAGCCCGACGGCCCGCAAGTGCGGGCGAAGATTCTGGGCGAGAGGCTGCTCGCGTTTCGTGCGACCGACGGCGAAGTCGGATTGATCGATGAGTTCTGCTCCCATCGCGGCGCCTCGCTCTATTTCGGACGCAATGAGGAAAACGGCATCCGCTGCTCGTACCATGGATTGAAGTTTGCCCGAGACGGACGATGCGTCGACGTGCCGTCCGCCCCACAAGCCTGCGCGACAATGGGGATCAAGGCTTATCCGTGCATTGAGCGCGCCGGCATCCTCTGGGCCTACATGGGGCCAAAGGAGAAGCAGCCCGCGCCGCCAGCTGTTGAATGGTGCAATTTGCCGGAAACTCATGTTTTTGTCTCGAAGCGGCTGCAGGAATGCAACTATTTGCAAGCCATGGAGGGCGGCATCGACACCAGCCATGTCACCTATGTGCACCGCTACGAGGTTGACGATGATCCGATGCACCGGAACACCAAAGCGAACGACTACATCAAGGCTGACGGAAACGTCGTTTTTGAAATCGAAAAAAATCCGTGCGGCCTCACCCTGTTCGGCCGCCGTATTGGCGAGCCAGACTCATATTATTGGCGGGTGACGCAATGGTTGTTTCCATGGTTCACCCTAATCCCGCCGTTCGGCGAGCACGCTCTTGGCGGCCATGTTTGGGTCCCCATCGACGACCACAATTGCTGGGCCTGGAGCATCAATTTTCATCCGAGTAAGCCGCTATCGGACGAGGAGCGGCGCGGCATGGAGGAGGGCAAGGGCATCCACTGCCCCTACCAGCCCGGCACGTTTCGCCCTGTTGCCAACAAGGACAACGACTATCTACTCGATCGCGCCGCGCAGAAAGACGGACGCGCCTATAGCGGCGTGTTCGGCTTCGCTGCGCAGGACGCCTCTCTGCAGGAAAGCATGGGACCGATCCAGGACTACGAGAGTGAGAAACTCTTGCCGACGGACCGCGCCATCGTGATGGCGCGGCGATTCCTCTACGACGCCGCCGTGGCGCTGGAGAAGGGCGAAGAGCCTCCCGCGCTCGACGCCAAGCAGCAGCGTGTGCGCGCCGCCGGCGTCTTGCTCGACCGTACCCTCAATCCGCGAGACTGGGCCAAGGTGCACCTGGCGGACGGCCTGAGCCGGCCGGTTTACTCAATCTGAGCCGGAGCCGAGCACGCACTAAGTGCGCGCCGAGCGCGGGCCGCAAATAAATGTTGCCGACAACATGAACAGGGTCGCCGGCAAGGTCGCACTGATCACGGGAGGTGGCTCGGGAATTGGGGCGGCCACGGCGAAGCTCTTTTGCGCCGAAGGCGGCAAGGTGATGCTCGTTGACGCTAATCCGGAGGGATTGGCGATAACGCAAAAAGAAATCGTCGAGCGGATCTCAGGCGCGCGGGTAGCGACTTTCCTCGCCGACATCGGCGACGCCGCCGCGGCTTCGCGGGCCGTTGCGCAGACGCTGGAGGGCTTCGGCGGTCTGGATGTCCTGGTGAACAACGCCTCGATGCGCAATTACTCGGCGATCGCAGAGGCCGAGCCGGCTGAATGGCGGGCTATGGTCGGGGTCAATCTAATCGGCACCGCGAACTACTGCCGCGTGGCGCTGCCGGCGCTGCGCCAAACCAAGCGCGCTAGCATCGTCAATGTGTCGTCGGCCTATGCGGTTGCTGGTCGTAAAGGCATGGGCCTTTACGATGCCACCAAGGCCGGCATGCTCGCCATGACGCGAACGCTGGCCTGCGAGGAGGCGGTCCATGGCGTGCGCGTCAATGCGGTTTGTCCCGGTTCTACGCTGACCAATTTCCATGTGCAGCGAGCTCTATCGGCTGGCAAGAGCGTCGAGCAACTGAAGACGGAACGGCAAGCCACTTCGTTACTTGGTCGCTGGGCCGCCCCAGAGGAAATTGCGTGGCCCATACTGTGGCTCGCAAGTGATGAAGCCTCTTTCATCACTGGCGCGACGCTAATGGTCGACGGTGGCCTTTCAATCATGTAGCGCCGCGGCGATCGCCAATGTCCGCTTTGGGTTGGAAGCAGACATCAGAGGACGTTTAGGCAATGTCCGCTTTACCCCCAAAAGCGGACATTGGTTGAGCGGGTCGTGATGTCCGCTTTGTGCCAAAAGCGGACCTATGCCGTCGCAGCAAAAAGGCCACTTATTCGATCATCTCATCAGCAATGGGAGCAGCGTCGTGGCTATGTCGAGGCCGCAATAGTCAGGGATGTGGACCGGGGGTTCGAATCCCTCACTCACCGCCAGACTCCGCTGGCACTAATAGTTCGTGTTTTTACAGATAACGCTCTTGGCGGTCCGGTTAGTTTTG
>JBPYFG010000317.1:0-3052 GCA_051986365.1 Xanthobacteraceae bacterium | reverse complement strand
AAATCCTTGTCCGCCATGGTCGCCGAAAATGCGTCGCGCAGCGCCGCGACACGATCCGGTGGCACATTGGGCGGCGCCAAATAGGGCCGGCCCATGACATTGCGGGCGAAAGCCATCTTGAGGATCTGGCGCTGCTCGTCAGTCTTGGCGAAGTCCATCGCCAGCGGCACGTCCGGCAGTTCCGGATGTTTCGTCAGCGACAGCTGGATCAGGACGATCATGCGCTTGTCGTCGATCCAAGATTTGTGCGTCGACTTCACGCTCGACCAGGACCAGCCGCATCGCCCGGCCACCTCGCCGCGCTCCATGGCGAGGACGATATCGTTGCCGCCCGGATAGCCCTCGACGATTTTGAAATGGGTGCCGAGCACGCTGTTGAGCACGCGCGGGAATTGGTCGGTGTCGGCGCTGGTGCCGGTGCCGCCGACCGTCAACTCCTTGGTGAAGAGATCTTCGAATTTGGTAATGCCGGATTGGCGCATCGCGACGCAGACGCTGACCTCGTTATTGGCGCTGCCGATCCAGTTGAACTTCTGCGCGTCGAAAGCGTCGCCTTGGCCGATGAAGAGCGGATCGAAGGCGATGCCGCGGCCGATCGTGCCGATCGCCGAGCCGTCATGCGGCGCAACGCGGTAGAGATAATTGGCGAGACGCAGGCTGCCGGCGCCTTCGAGGTTCTTCGGCACCAGGGTCGGATTGCCGGGAATATGCGCGCCGAGATGCCGACCGATCACCCGCGCATAAAGGTCATAGGCACCGCCGACGCTGTAGCCGATATAAAGGTCGACGGCGCGACCCTTGTAGAAATCGCCCACCTGGTCGGCGAAAGCCGCGCCGAGCGCAACCAGGCTCACGAGCATTGCCAGCGCAACGGCCTTGTTGGCGACGATTTTGCGGATAGGCGGCTCGATCGCTCCGAACCGGTGGACTTGGTTGTGCATTCTTCTTCCGGACGATGTCGGCAATTTATGATGACGATCTGATCGATGCGGCAATAGGCCGGGCGATGAACCCTAGCATGGGCTTGACGGCTTTGCAGGTTTCAGGCGCGATGCCATGCTTTTTGCGCATGATGTTTTCCGAAGCCAGTATCCATTTTTCGGGATGATGCGTAACCGGGAACGATAAGCGATGCAGCCGGACATGATCGCGAGCGCCGTGCACGCGCTGCAGCTGTTGCTTGAGCCGGCACGCCTGTTGATCCTTTTTGTCGGCGTCCTGATCGGGCTCGCGATCGGCGTGCTTCCAGGGCTGAACGGGATCGTCGGCATGGCGATGCTGATCCCGTTCACCTACAACCTCGACGAATATACCGCCTTTGCGCTTTTGCTCGGCATGGCGGCGGTGATCACGTCGTCGGATTTCATCACTGCGGTTCTGTTCGGCGTGCCCGGCCATGTCGGCGCCGCGGCGACCGTGATCGATGGCCACGCCATGGCGCGCAAGGGCGAGGCCGGCCGCGCCTTCGGCGCTGGCTTCGCCGCTTCGCTTGCCGGCGGCATTGTCGGCGCGATTGTGCTGGCGGTGAGCATTCCGATTCTGCGCCCGGTGATGCTGTCGATCGGCTCGCCGGAGCTTCTGGCGTTCACCTTGTTCGGCATGTCGATGGTGGCGACGCTATCCGGCCGCGCGCCGCTCAAGGGGCTGACCGCCGCCGGGCTTGGGCTCATGATCGCGATGATCGGCTCGCGGGCGCAAAGCGGCACGCTGCGCTGGACCTTCGGCTGGCTTTATCTCTGGGACGGCATGCCGCTCATTCCGGCGACGCTCGGCATTTTCGCCCTGCCGGAGCTCGCGGAACTTGCGGTGTCGCGCAAGCGCATTGCCGGCGACAATGCGCCGAACATCAATATGTCGAGTCAATGGGAAGGCGTGCGCGACGTGGTGCGGCACTGGTGGCTGGTGCTGCGTTGCGGTGTGCTCGGCACCGGGCTGGGCGCCATTCCCGGCATCGGCTCGGCGGTGATCGACTGGATCGCCTACGGCTATGCGCAACGCACCGAAAAGAATCCGGAAACTTTCGGCACCGGCGACGTGCGCGGCGTGATTGCGCCGGAAAGCTCCAACAATTCCAAGGAAGGCGGACATCTGGTGCCAACCATTGCCTTTGGCGTTCCAGCCGGCGCCTCGATGGCGATTCTGCTTGGCGCATTTCTCATGCATGGCCTGACGCCCGGTCCGGACATGCTGACCAAGCATCTCGATTTGACCTATCTGATCGTGTGGAGCCTGACGCTCGCGCATGTCATCGGCGCCATTATCTGTCTCGGCTGCAGCAGATGGCTCGCGCAGGTGTCGCGCATCCGGCCCGAAATACTTCTGCCTGTCATCATCGCGCTGGTGTTCGTCGCCGCTTTCGAGGGCGAGCATGATTGGGGCGATCTCTATTCGCTTGTGTTCTTCGGCGTGATCGGCTGGCTCATGAAGCGGCTCGGCTGGCCGCGGCCGCCGATGGTGCTCGGTTTAGTGGTCGGCGCGATTTTCGAGCGCTATCTGTTCATCTCGACCCAGCTCTACGGCTGGGGCTGGCTGTTGCGGCCGGCGGTGCTGGTGATTCTCGCCGGCGTGGTCTGGGCGCTGTATCGGCCGCTGTCGCAGATCGCAATCACGCTGGTCGAGCAATTTCGCGAAGTCGGCGCGCGCAAGGCGCGCTTCGGCGCGGCGCCGGCATTTTCGCTTGCCATCATCGTGCTCATCGTCGCGGCGATGATCTCGTCAACGGAATGGCCGCACGACGCCAAGCTCGTGCCGCTCACCGCGTGCAGCATGGCGCTCACCGCCGCCGTGCTCAATCTCGTCAACGAGCTATTCGGTCCCGAGCAAAAACTCGCCGCGCACGCCGATTCGGGAATGAAAGTCAGCGCGCATGTTCCCGATCTCGGCCTTGCCGACGACGTCGTGCGGCGGCGGGCGACAATTTTCTTCGTCTGGATGGCGGCCTTCATTGCGCTCGTCGCTCTGATCGGATTCATTCCCGCAATCGCCGTGTTCGTCTGCGCTTACATGCGCTTCGGCTTTGGCGAGCCGTGGCCGACCGCGCTAGGTTTTGCCG
>JBPYFG010000316.1:0-2280 GCA_051986365.1 Xanthobacteraceae bacterium | reverse complement strand
GGTCAAGTCCCGGATCCTCGCGGCGCCGCCTTTATCGGCCCGCTGGCGCACAAAAAAGATAGCGCGAATCGGTTTTTCGCAGTTTTGTTGTCGTGCACGAACGAGCAAATCGCGTACGTGACCAGTGCCAGGTTACGCGTAACGGGTCGCGCGTAATTTGTTAAGTTCGATTCGTCGCGTCCTCGTGCATCGCGAACCGGCCAAGCTGGTGCCAAGCCAGGCTTCACGGTGTCTTTCACTCATTGATTATCGCGAGAGTTGTAACGACCGCCCGGAATGACCGGCGGGCCATTTGGCTAGCATCGGGGGAGACCACCATGGGCGAGGCGCACCCGGCTGCCGGCGCCGCAGGTGTCGTGCAGCCTGCAAATGCCCGGGCGCTTGATGACCAAAATTTTCCCGCAGTGGGTGCAAGATTTAGCGCTGCTGATTGAAAGCGCCGAAACCGTGCGGCGAGCGCTTCTGGGATGCTCTAAGGAGCGAACGGTCACAAGAAAGTAGCGAATTCCGTGAGCGAAGCATATCATCTATTGGCTATCCGCTATTCGCTTTGCTGCGAGGCTCTGCCATGGTTTGGGAATTGGTTCGAAAATTCGCGATTGCGCTTGCTGTGATTGCTGCCGGCTCCTTGGTCGCCACCTTGGGCGGAAGCGCCGCCGCTCTGGCTTTGGGCGCCGAGTTCGCCGGGCCCGGTCCGGCGGTGACTGGGAACGATACCGGCGGCATCTTCCCCTATTCGCCCGATGTCGAACCGATCTATCACCAGATCGCGGGAGACTATTGCGCGCGCTGGGGCCGCTTCGCCAAGGTCACCAGCGTTCACCGCGTCTATGGCGATTATGTCGGCTTCGTCTGCTACGATCGTCCCGGCAAGATTCATTAATTAGGTCGCTACGCTGAGACGCGCCGCGAAAATTCCCTCCCCCGCGCAGCGGTGGGGAGGGACAGCGAATTTCACGCAGTGAAATGAGCCAGGGCGAGTCAGCAGACATCGCCACCAGCAAGAGTAACAAAGTCCCCCCACCCCTTATCCCTCCCCACCACGCGCTGCACATAGGCGAGCGAAGTGACGCCGTTCTGCGAACGGCTATGGGCGGGAGGGGCAACCGACGTTCAGCGCCAATCGCCGATTACGGCCTGCACGAGCGCCAGTGCAGCCACCGCGGCGGTATCGGCGCGCAGGATCCGCGGGCCGAGCGCAAGCCGCACCACATGCGGTAATTTGAGAAGGGCCATGCGCTCCTCGGCGGCGAAGCCGCCTTCCGGGCCGATCAAGACGGCAAGCGGTGCACGTCGCGGCACGGCGGCGAGCGCGGCGAGTGGGTCGGCGACGTCGGCTGCCTCATCGCAAAATACAAGACGGCGCTCGGGCTGCCAGGCCGCAAGCGCGCCGGTCAACGGCACCGGCGCGGCAATCTCCGGCAAGCAAAGAATACCGCATTGCTCCGCCGCTTCGATGGCATTGGCACGCATGCGGTCGAGATTGACGCGCGCGATCTGCCCGTGTTGCGTGAGAACGGGCCGCAGCTGCGACGCCCCCATCTCGACCGCCTTCTGCACCATATAGTCGAGGCGCGCCGATTTGAGCGGCGCGAACAGATAATGCAAATCGCCGGGCGCGGTTTGCGGCCGGGTGCGCTCGACAATGCGCAGCGCCGCCCGGCGTGCACCGCCCTCGAGCGCGGCGCGCCATTCGCCGTCGCGGCCGTTGAAGAGCAAAATCTCCTGCCCGTCTTTGAGCCGCAGCACGCGCCTTAAGTAATGCGATTGCCCGCGATCAAGCGCGACGACGGCGCCATCCGCAAGCGGCGCATCGCTAAAGAGCCGCGTGGTGCGGAAATCGTAACAAGGCATGACTGAATACCGTTCCCCGACGGATATTGGCGTTTGGTGTGCCGCTCGTGGTCGGCGCGCAGCCCCATGCTAAATCAAATGATTTCAGCTTGAATCGATATTTTGCGTCGAATTCGGTTTAACGAATTTGCTCGACAGACGCGACCATGCCCTCTGCGGGGGCCGCACGATCTACTCCTGCCAATTGTGTTTTGGACGATGTAAGGCCGCAGCGTCGCACCCGCCGGTTTTGTGGTGCTTTGCCGCGTTGTCGCCGAATTCGGCAAGTCTTTATTCGGGCAAGTCATTATTCGGGCAGGTCTTTATTCGGGCAGGTCTTTATTCGGCCAGGTCTTTAAGGCCGAGCCTTTAAGGACGGCGGGATTTCGGGCAAAGTCAGACGCCTGCGGCAAGGACGCGAATCGCGGGCTGGCGACGGTCGGGAGA
>JBPYFG010000315.1:0-3250 GCA_051986365.1 Xanthobacteraceae bacterium | reverse complement strand
GCGGCGGCCACAGCGTTATGCGAGCGCGGCTGATTGGCATAACCGGCGGGCTTCGCGTCGCGGAGAAGGCTGTCGACAAGCACGCGGGTGCCGGAACCGGCATTGCGGTTGACCATCAAAATGGCGGGATCGGCCAAAGCGACCTGCAGCGCGGCCTCGGCGCTGCGGCCCTCAAAGCGCGCATCGCCGGAACGAAAAACAAAGCCCTGCATGCGCCGCCAGCCCGGGATGAGCGCCAATCCCGGTGAGAGCAGATGCTTGTTGTAGACGCCGCTCGCGGCATCGACCAGATGCACCGGCGCAATATCGCATTCACCGCGGCTTGCCGCGCTCACTCCGCCGAGACTACCGACCGCGATGGTGCGCGCATGCACGCCGCGCTCGGCCAGCGCGCCAACCACGACATCCAGCGCAATATCGTGACTGCCCATGATGACCAGATCGGGCGCGCGCTCGGACTTTCCGATCAGCGTGACTTCAACTTGGCTGTCGGCATCGAGCGCGGAGGCGAGCGCATCAATGGCAAAAAATCCATCCGCCTGCGAGAACGCCGTCACCGCACCTGAGCCTTTTCCGGTCGGGAATGCGATAAGGCCATCGTCTGCGCCTACCAATGAGACCAGCACGAATTCTTCGCGGCCGAGCTCGGACGGTACGCGCACCGGCAAGCGCGCAGCGACGGTATGCGCGGCTTCGAGCGGTAACCCTGCCCGCGTGCGAATGAGCGGCGCGACAAAAGCATGGAACGTGAAGATCGCCGATGTCGGGAAGCCCGGCAGAACGATCAGCGGTGTCTTTCCGATCAGCGCGAGACAAAGCGGCTTGCCTGGCTTGAGCGCGACCCCGTGAACGAGAATGCCCGGGCTGCCGAGCCGCGATACGACCTGGTGCGATAAGTCCCCGGCGCCCTTCGACGTGCCGCCGCTGAGCACCACGATATCGCACGAAGCGAGCGCGGCGCGCATGGCGCGTTCAAGCGCCGGTGGGTCGTCCGCGATCGCGCCGAACGGCACCGCCTCGCCGCCTGCTTCGGCGACCGCGGCCGCGATAACGGCGCCATTGCTGTCATAGACGCCGCCGGGACGCAGTAGCTGACCGGGTTGAACGAGCTCGTCGCCGGTCGACAGCACGGCGACGCGCGGCCGCCGCACGACTTCGACGGAGGTCAAGCCGCACGCCGCGAGCATGCCGATCTCGCGCGAGCCGATCTGGATGCCTCGGCGCAGCAAAGTCTCGCCGCGCGCAATATCCGACCCGGCATAAGAAACGAACTGACCGCCAGTGACGGCGCGGTGGACATCGATCGCCGGTGCGGCAGCGTCTTCGATAAGCTCGGTGTGTTCGATCATCATCACCGCATCGGCGCCGCGAGGAATGACACCGCCGGTCGCGATCGCCGTTGCGGTGCCGGAGGTAACTTCGAGAGCTGGCGCAACACCGCAGGCGATGACCTCGCGATTGAGCGTGAGCCGCTTGGGTGTACTAAGTCCGGCGCCGAGCGTATCCGCTGCCCGCAGGGCAAAGCCGTCAACGTTGGCCCGATCGAACGGCGGGATGTCGATCGGGGCGATCACGTCAGTGGCGATAACGCGCGACAGCGCAGCCGCAGGCGGCACAGATTCGCCGGCAAGCGGCGCGCGCTCGAGCCGCGCCTCAAAGCGCCGGCGCGCTTCCACGGCCGAGACGACCTCAAGGAATTGCTCCTGCCGCGCCGCGCGGCGAATAGCATCAATAATCGCGACGCGCGTTGGTTTGGCGTCCTGGTTCATGGCTGCGGCAAAGGCAAATTCATGGCCATTGGCTGACGGCGACTTCACTGCCGGCGGCGAAGCCTTCGCTCGCGGCCGGAACGAGGATCCAGCCGTCGCTGCGGGCAAGCGCGGTCAAGGACAAATATCCAGACCCAAGCGGCTCCGCCATGCCGTCGCGACAGCTCACCGGGATCACCTCGGTCATTCCGATGGTCGATGTCACCTTGCGGCGAAGCGACGCCGCAATCGGCGCGTCGGCGATGCTGCCACCGGCGAGTCTTGCCATGAGCTGCCGTCCGATCAAAAGCCAAACCGCTAGCGCCGCATCGAGCCGGCAAGGAACAAGTAAGACCGGCCGCTCGCCAACAAAACCGAATGCCGCAGTCTCACCCGGACAAACGGCAATGCCATGCGCCTCGACCCGGCCGCGCCGCGCCAGCTCTTGCACAGCGTCATCGCGACGTCCGCTGCCGGTGCCGCCGATGCCGATCACGGCGTCACATTGACCTTCGCTCAAGGCTTCGGCCAGCGAGCTTGCCTCGGTCACGGCACAGCCCGCCTTCGTCGTACAACGTGAAAGCGTCGCCTGCACCGCATTGAGCACCGGCGTTCTCGCAGTAGTGGCGCGGGCAAGCGCGAGCCGGGGCGATCGGATCGTCACTTCGGCGATACCGACTGCCGCCATAGCGGCAAGATCGAGCGCCCGCAGCCGCTCGCCGGCGCGGCGCAGCGCGGTTGCCGGTGTCGCATCGGCGCCGGGCGCCAAGACACCCTCACCGGGAGCGATCGGGGCAGTCGCCTCGGCCCGATCGCCGCGCAGCGTAATGGCGTCGAGCGGCACGACTGCATCGGTCCCACTCGGCAAGGCACCTCCGACATCAATACGGCACGCCGTCAGACCCAGCGGCAGCGGCGCATACGGTCCGGCATCGGCGATCTCCGCCGCCGCGACGGCGAAGCCGTCGCGCAAGGCAATCGGGTGCGGCGGGCACTGCGACGGCCCTACATCTTCCGCAAGCACCGCGCCCAAAACTTGTGCGCCCAGTCCCTGCGAAAGCGCAGTGCGGCGCGGCATCACCGCGGCGACGCGCGATTGGATGAGTGCCAGGATCGCATCAAGCGGCGCCAGCCGCGCGATCCGCTGAGTGGTGGTATCAACCGTCATCGTAACTATGATAAAGGCCCTCGCGTGCTTCTACGAATCGCAACCGATGACGGAAAAGACGCTTAATCTACGCGGCCTCAAATGCCCGCTCCCGGCACTGCGCACCCGCAAAGCGCTCAGCCAATCGCAGCCGGGCGATATCTTGATCGTCGAATGCACCGATCCACTTTCAGGGATCGATATTCCAAATCTTTTACGGCAGACCGGCGATATGCTCGAAGACAGCCGCAAGGACAAAAAGCTACTAATATTTCGGATCAAGAAGGTCTAGCGCCGGCCAGTATTTCCGTCGTCCCGAGGTGCGAACGAAGTGAGCCTCGAAGGATGACCGACC
>JBPYFG010000314.1:0-3574 GCA_051986365.1 Xanthobacteraceae bacterium | reverse complement strand
AGCATGCCGACAAGCTCGTCGAGCGCATCATCTTTCTCGACGGTTTTCCGAACATGCAGGTGCTCGATCCGCTGCATATCGGCCAAAACGTCAAGGAGGTGCTCGACTGCGATCTCGCCGCCGAAATTTCGGCGCGCACACTCTACGAAGAGGCGGCGACGCACTGCCATTCGGTTCGCGATTATGTGACGCGCGATTTGTTCGAGAAACTCATGCACGACGAGGAAGAACACATCGACTTCCTCGAAACTCAGCTCGATCTGGTCGCCAAGCTCGGGCTCGAACTCTACGCCCAGCACCATATCGGCGAACTGGAAGACGATAAGGACTGAGGGTTTAACGAGATTCTATTGTAGGGTGGGCAAAGGCGCCAACGGGTCCGGCCGAAGTGGCCGGCCCGATTGACAAGCTCCGCGCCGCGCCCACCAAACCGCCACAGCAAGCTCGGATGTCTTCGTACGCATGTTGCAGCGGCTGATCATCGTTGTGGTGATGCTGGTTTCCGGCTTCGCCAGCGGCCAGTGAAGACGCGATTGGCACGGTCAGCCGCGTCCAAGGAGAGGCGAGCGGAACGCGCGCCGGCGCCACCCGCGCGCTGGGGCTGAACTCCTCGGTCTTTCTCAACGAGGTCGTCTCAACCGCTGAAACGGCGCGGCTGGAAGTCACCTTCACCGACAACACGCGGCTGACGCTCGGCGAGAAGGCGAAGCTGACGCTCGATGCTTACGTATTCGACTCTGCGTCCGGCAGCGGAACGATCAAGTTTGGTCTGGTCGGCGCCTTCCGCTTTGTGTCAGGCCGGGTGTCGAAACTGGCAAGCGCGGATGTCAGCGTGACGACGCCGGTCGCCGTCGTCGGCATCCGCGGCACGGAATTTTGGGGCGGGCCGATCGACGATCAGGTGCTCGGCGTATTTCTCATCGAAGGGGCGGTGAGCGTGACGAACGGTGCGGGCCAGCAGATTCTCAATTTGCCCGGCCAGGGCACCAATATCGCCGCGCCGGGGGCTGCGCCCGGGCCGGTCACCTTCTGGGCGCCGGACAAGATCGGCCGCGCCATCGCGACCGTGACGTTCCGATAAACCGGTCGCTTGCGCACTTAAGGGTCGGCAAAACTCGTCTGCGCTGTTGATTCTATTGTCTCCTCTCCCCGCCGCGCGGGGAGAGGTCGGATTGCGTAGCAATCCGGGTGATGGGGCTTGGCCACGAGTCTGAGCGTGGCGGTAACGCCCCCTCATCCCGACCTTCTCCCCTACGCGTCGCTTGAGCATCAGAGGCGAAGGCGAGGCCAACGCCGGCCGCGAGGGCCGAGCCGCTTGCGGTTGGACGCCACCGCACGCTGATACACATCGAAGTAATCACGTGCCGCCGATGCACTTCGGCCCTTGATGATTGCGTCGGCGCACGCGAACTGCGCACGAACAAGGGCTAATCGTTTTTCCTCGACCATCCGGTGCGCCTCGGCAGCGCTCAGCTTGCCAGCCATGGCCATTAATGTCCGCGCCGCGATGACATCGCGAACGTCGAGACCGAATTGACACAGATTCGGCGATGGCTTGCGGCGCTGCCGGAGGAGTTTGAAGAGCGCTTGGGGCCGCAACTTGAAGCGCATGGTGATTTCATTCTGCTCATTTTCGCCTGACGCATAACTCGGTATGGCATCGACAGTTCCCCCCGCGCCATTTTGCGTGAGCTACCACGCGAATTCGCGTTCAAGCCTCGGAAAAAGAAAAAGTGCGATCTTCGGCAGAAAACTAAGTCCGCCAAAATACAAGAAAACGCCGTTTGGTCGCCGCTCGGCGGTAGAAAGTCAGACACCCCAGCGACTTAGCCGAAAACGCCTCTTTGTGCTGGAGATCACAGGCGGGCTGCGCAAACTGCGCTTAACTCAACCGGAGAATCGGAGGCGGCCAAGAATCGAACAAAAAATCGGACAAGAAATCGGAGGCAGCCATGAATCATTCGCTCTATAGCGCTGATCGTCAGACGCATTTGAAGATCGTGGTCGTTGGGCTGTTGTGCGCGTGTTTTGTTTTGATTGTCGGTGTGTTTGCGCATGTCGGGCAACTCGATCTCGGCACCACGCCCTTGGTTAAGGCGGGCGGCGCCGCCGTGATCAGCGGGCAAGCGCCGGTCATTCGCTAGAGCATGATGCCGAAAAGTGGATACCGGTTTTCGGAAAAGATCATGCTCAAATGGAAATCATTTCGCTTTGGAGCTTCGTGGCGAGGTCGTGTCATGACCAGGAAACTCATTTCATTGCCGCTCGCCGCCGCGCTGATGGCGGCGGGGCCGGCGCTGGCGCAACAGGTGGGCACTGCAACCGCGGTCAACCCGGTGAGCGAAGGCACCGCGCCCGGCGGCGCCACGGACAAGCTCAACGTCGGCGCGCGCGTGATGCACAACGAGCGCATCCACACGTCGCCTTCTGGATCGGCGCAGCTTTTGTTTCTCGACAAGAGCTCGCTCAGTATCGCGTCCAACACCAATCTTGTAATCGATGATTTCGTCTACGATCCGGCGTCCAATCATGGCCATATGCTGACCAGGCTGACGGCCGGCACGCTGCAATATATCGGCGGCCAGCTCAGTCATCAGGGCGCCGTGACGATCAACACGCCGGCGGTGGCGGTCGGCATCCGCGGCGGCACCGTCACCATCACGCATGGCGCCAATGGCACGCTAATCACCAATCAGTACGGTACGATGACGCTGACGAACGCCGCCGGCACGACGGTCGTGACCCAGCCGGGTTATACGGTGCGAGTCGCCGATCGAAAGTCGCCGCCGGGACAGCCAATGCGCGTCACGTCGACGGAAATCGACCGCAACATCAAAATGCTGTCGAGCAAGTTCAGCCAAGACGGCGGCGTAAAGGGCCTCAAACGAATTGCCACCGCCCGATTGAACTGCGCGACCCATGCGACGTCAGCCTGCCCCGAGCCGTCGTGGTCGTCGGCGGGCGAGAACGACGCCGCACAGATCATTATGCAATCGACGCAGCGAGCGACGCTGCCGACGCCGCCGACGCCGCCGCAATCGCGGTTGCGCTGAAATCAAACCGCCCGGCAAAAATAGCTTCTAACGCCAGGTGATCAGATCATTCACGGCGTAGACATAAGGCGTCAGCCAAAGCGCAATCCAAGCGACGGCCGCCCAAGTCATGATGCGACAAGTCACGATGCGACCAGTCACAATGCGACTGGCCATCATGCGAGTGGTGATGACGCGAATGGTCATTGCTGGCCTCCTCGAACCGTTTCCCGGACGCGGTGCAGCACCATTAGCGTGTTCACGCGCGTCTTAAACGCGCTATGGCGGTGCACCGCAGATCCGGGATCGTCCCAAATTCGGAGTTTGTTGCGGTCCCGGTTCAGCAGCGCACCACTTCGTGCTGCGCTGCGCCCGGGACACGAAACGACGCCTAACGAGTTCACGCCGGCTGCGCCGCTTTTTGCTGGCTGCACATGTTTTGCATCGCTTTCTGCATGTCGGCCGGCGATACGTCGCGAATATGCGTGGCGATCGACCAGCGATGACCGAACGGATCCTCGATCTGGCCGTAGCGATCGCCC
>JBPYFG010000313.1:0-6392 GCA_051986365.1 Xanthobacteraceae bacterium | reverse complement strand
CGTGTTTGTAGTTTTGTTGGGCGGAATAATGCTGACCCGATACATGGACCGTTGGTCATAAACGGCCATCGGGTTGGCCCGACTCATAAGCAAGCGCCTGCCCATTGCGGGCGCGCACGACAAAGCATGCGGGCTGTTCCTCGACGGGCCGGGGCGGCGGGAAGCGGCGGGTAGCGGACATAGTCGAGTAGCTTAAGCGCGGTCGCGTCGTCCGTAAAAAAGAACCGCGACAACTGAGACCAACACGCCGATCACCATCGCGACCGTCGTCCAATCAATTTCAAAAAAGAACGAGTCAATCATGGATCATAATTCCTAAATCTCACACGTTCAATCCGGCCGATCGAAATCGCAAATTTTGGCGCGCGATTTATGAGGTCTACGTGCGGCGGTCCACGCGCTCCCTGTGACAATCTAGCTAATTAGCAAGGCGGACTCGTTATGTCGTGAATCGAACTTTTTAAAATGACGAATCAATGTAACTGTTCCGCCCCGCCCAACCCGAATGTTGGCCGCGATGGATGTAGCCAGCTTCCGAGAAAAGGCCGCTCTCTGTTTACGACTTGCCAGAGGGCTTTCGTGGAATAATCCGGGTCGGTGGGAGCTCACGGATTTAGCTGAGCGTTTTGAGCGTCAGGCAAAAGAAATTGACCTCACGCTTCAAGCTTCGACGGGTAAGCTTGAAGGTCGCACAGAAAGTCCTGATAGAATTCGTCTAGTAGTCGCTGGTCGCCAACAATGAGGCGGCGCCGAACAAGATCGTTAAATACAGCCGCAAAACTCCGGTATAAATCGTTCCCCTCGTCTTCCATGTTACCGATACTTTACGCCCGACAAACACATGACGGGCGCACTTCTACTAACTTCAGTCGATGAAGTATTGCGATCTTGGGACAAGAAATTGCTTGGATCTGCCAGGCCTAGCGCGGCGGCGCGAAGCGGGGCCGTCAATGCAGCCCCTCATGCACAACCTGCCACAACCAACTTGTGACCGCCCAGAGAATGACAGCGGCGAGTGCGGTGACCGCGATTACCACGGTGGACAATAACAGGCTTTGCCGGAGCGGCCGTTGGGGCGGGAGCGCGGACATTTTCAGTGGCTACCAGGGAACGTCATTGATGTGTTTGATGACAAATGCGAATTGTGAGTAAGCGTCGGATTTACAATCCGCCGTGAGCAACTACGTTCCGCGAAATGCCGGAACGCACACAACCACCTATACCGCGCTTACTGGCCGATGATCCCGATCATTGGCGCGCAAGGGGTGAGGAAAGGCGTGTGCTTGCTGACACCATGAAAGAGCAAGCCACCAAGGCGATCATGCTGAGGATTGCGGACGATTACGACAAGCTCGCTAAGCGAGCCGAAGTCAGGACCGGCAAAAGCACGACAGAGGAGTAAGCCGAACTAAGGCTGACGTTCAGGCAACGGCGCTATGTTCTCGCTTTTTGAGAAGTTCTTCATCTAGCCTTTTCGAAAGCGCGAGTAATTGCGGTGGCAGTTCCCCGGTCATACACGCCTGGTAGGACTCTTTAAGTTCCTCAGTTATCCGGTCTTTGGCCCGACACCAATTATGCCATTCGTCGGGTGTGCGGTTGGTGCGCATAAAAACACCGCGCGCCCCCCCAAAGCCCTAATCCTTTGCTGGCCGGGGTGTTCCGTCCTCACTCGGCCTCGCGTGTGATTTCGGCTGACCAGGGCGGCGGGAAGCGGCGGCTCGCCATTGCGAGTTTTATGTTATCTCCCGCAGTGCTTGCAGCAGATGCGCCCGATGCCTGCGATGGTTTGATTGTGCGGTTTCAAATGAGTGCAAAATGTCCCTTGCGACTTTTGCCGTTTTCGTGTGTCCGCGACCATGGCGCTCAAGTTCATCGACGATCTCGCGCTGATGTAAAAGATGCCGCCCGCATTCACGAACGTGGCGCTCGATCTCCGTGAGTTCGTCAACAAGGAACGGCTGCTTCATGCCACATTATATCTATTTGGCTTAGACGCTAAAAGCGGCGGGCGGGGGCATTATCCAATTTTCGCCGACCGTTGGAGCCGTTCAATCTCTTCCAGCATATCTGCCATCTCTTCCAGCGTATCCGCCATGTCTCGCCATTGCCTGGCAAGGTCGACGTATTGTCGCCGAATATCTTCGTCTGCCGACAATAGGGCATGGCGATCACACTCGGCGGCGTGTTGTTTGCAGATGTCGACACGAGAGGTCATCGGTAAGTTCCGACCACAAAATTCGCGGGTGTTCCCCGAACGGAACCACGGCGAGCGGGGATGCGGCGTTCGGGCCAAACTCACAAAACCCCAGTTCGATCATTGCTGCGGTGCAGGGGCAACCACAAAACTCGGTCGCCGGCCCGGCTATTGCGGATCGGGCTTAAATTCTTTTATCGCGGCCAGATACAACGTGCTCGAATTTTTGAGACCGCGTTGCGCTAATTCGATGATTTTTTCGGCAACTAATTGGGTCATGGCGTCGTCCCGGTCGCTCAACCCAAGCGCCTCGCGTGTTGTGACGGACGCCTTTGCCATTGCCTCTACGGTTTCGGGTTCGAACGCTTGACCGCGCAAGAAGGGTGTGATCGGCATGACGACGCTCTGGACGGGCGGGAGCGGGATTGGTCTCTCAGCCACCTACGGACTTTGGCTCTTGGGCCTATTTTTGGTGAAGATCTCTAGTCGTTCGCCAAACTCGACGCTGCGCGCTAGGTCGAGCCATCGCCTTTCTAATTGCAAAAAATCGTCTCGTAATCCGGCATCAGATTGAGCGTCGGCTTTTCGGGCGCAGTCCTCCGCGTGCTGTAAGCACTCCCTGATTTGCTCGCTTAGATTGTTCAACATGGTGCGCTCCTTAGCCGTTTAGGCGGGAGCGCAAATAGTCTCTCAGTCACCGACGCCCGGATTTTATTGTCTTGTTTTCTGCCGGTGATGATGAACCCTACGCTCTTATCGGGAGGCGCGCGACGACATTCGACATTGCAGTGCAGTAATTTGGATAACTAATTGGATAAGTAAAGTCGGTTAGATCACTTACCGGCCCCAATCCTCTTCGGCCTCACGCTTCACTGCTGGCGCTTTCGGATTTGCTTCTTCTCATACTGGGCCCTGTCGCGGGCAAGGCGCCGATTGAGAAGTTCGCCGACGGACGCCCAATCCGCTACCCAGACAAAAATAGCGGCCAATCCCACAAGGACGAGCAGCATGATGATCAGACCCATGCGACCTCCGATTTGGTGCTTATTGGCAATCTCCAATCAAACGGGGCGGGTACGCTCACGCGACAACATGCGGGCTTAATAGGAACCGAAGCCCGAAGAGTCGAATCACGATCAACGCCCGGGGTTTTTTCTTTGCCTTGCTTCCCGACGGGCACAAGACGAACACGGCATTTAGGCCGATTCATTAGCCGCTATACAATCAAGCACTTAACAGCCGACAAGCGACGATTATTTATGACTCGTGATCCGACCTGAAGACATTCTCGTCCCCTCGCCGTCCGGCGTCTGCTGCAAACGCGGCGGATTCCATATCGACCCGACCCGGCCGGTCGAGCGCGCTGTCATCACCCATGCCCATTCCGATCATGCCCGTGCCGGCCACCGCGCCGTGCTGGCAACGCAGGAGACGCTCGATCTGATGCGGCTGCGCCATGGCGAGAATTTCGCCGGCACGGTGCAGGCCTTGGCCTATGGCGAAAGCGTCAGCCTTGCCGGCGCGAAGATTACGCTGCATTCGGCCGGGCATATTCTCGGTTCGGCGCAAGTTGCGGTCGAAGTCGACGGGCTGCGCGTGGTCGCCTCCGGCGATTATAAAAATGCCGCCGATCCGACGGTCGATCCCATCATCGATCCGACTTGCGCACCGTTCGAGCTAGTGCGCTGCGATCTTTTTATCACCGAGGCGACATTCGCGCTTCCAGTATTTCGTCATGGCGAGCCGGGTGCCCAGATCGGCAAGCTTCTGCATTCGCTGGCGCTGTTTCCCGAGCGCGCGCACCTCGTCGGCGCCTATTCGATCGGCAAGGCGCAGCGTCTGATCGCGCTCCTACGAAAAGCCGGCTACGAGGCGCCGATTTATCTGCACGGAGCGATGGAGAAAATCACCAACTACTACGTCGAGCGCGGCATTGCGCTTGGCGAACTGCGGCTCGCGCGCGGCGCCACCAAGGCCAATCTCGCCGGCACGATCACGATCTGCCCGCCGTCCGCCTTGAACGATCTGTGGACGCGGCGCTTTCCCGACCCAGTTGCCGCTTTCGCATCGGGCTGGATGCGGGTGCGCGCCCGCGCGCGCCAGCAAGGCGTCGCGCTGCCGCTAGTGATCTCCGATCACGCCGACTGGGACGGACTGACCGCCACCATCGCGGCGACCGGCGCGGGCGAAATTTGGGTCACCCATGGCCAGGAGGATGCGCTGATCCATTGGTGCGCCACGCGTGGTTTAAAGGCGCGCCCGCTCGACATCGTCGGCTATGGCGACGAGGAAGGCGAGGACGATCTCTCCACCCAAGAAAGTAGTGGCGATCTAATGGCGAATGCACCCGCTCGCTCCGCTCGCGACATCTCCCCGCTGGGGAGAGGTGAAAAGAGCGATGACGACGCGCCATGAACCGTTTCGCCGAGCTGCTCGATCGCCTCGCCTATGAACCGAGCCGCAACAACAAGCTGCGGCTGATGATCGACTATTTTCGCTCCACCGCCGATCCGGAACGCGGTTGGGCGCTCGCGGCGCTCACCGGGGGCTTAAGCTTTCCGCACGCCAAAGCCGGTCTGATCCGCAGCCTGATCGCGGAGCGAACCGATCCGGTCCTGTTCGAGCTTTCTTACGATTACGTCGGCGACCTCTCCGAGACCGTCGCGCTGATGTGGCCGACGCGTAGACCAATTCCCTCCCCCCACCCGGGCCGCGCTGGCGCGCGCCCGAGTGCAAGCTTGCTGGCGGAGGAAAAAGAAGGAAGGTCGAGCGGTCGTACGGAAACGATGACAATTGCGCACCACCTGTCGACCCCCACCCCTAGCCCTTCCCCGCAAGGGAGAGGGGAAAAAGTCCGCACGGAAAACACTCTCAGCCTTACCGACGTGGTCGAGACGCTCGCAAGACTTGGCAAGGCGCAACTGCCGCAGCAGCTGGCGCGCTGGCTTGACGCGCTCGACGAGACCGGCCGCTGGGCGCTAATCAAGCTTGTCACCGGCGGCTTGCGGGTCGGTGTGTCGGCGCGGCTCGCCAAGGCCGCCGTCGCCGCGCTCGGCGATAAGGACGTTCACGACATCGAGGTGATCTGGCCCGCGCTCGCCCAGCCCTACCGGGAACTATTCGCCTGGTTGGAGGGACGCGCCGACAAGCCGGTCAGCGCCGATCCGGCGCCGTTCCGGCCGCCGCTGCTGGCGCATGCGCTCGACGACGCCGATCTCGCCGCGCTGAACCCAGCCGACTTTTCGGCCGAGTGGAAATGGGACGGTATTCGCGTTCAAGCTGTAGCCGGGCGAGAAGGCAAGCCCGACGGCAGACTTGTTGCCAGGCTTTATTCGCGCACCGGCGAAGAAATATCGAACGGCTTCCCCGATCTCCTTGAGGCGCTGCGCTTGCCGGGCGCGATCGATGGCGAACTTTTGATCATGCGCGACCGTCGGGTGCAAACGTTCAACGTGTTGCAACAGCGGCTCAATCGCAAAACCGTCACGCCTAAGCTGACGGCGGACTTTCCCGCGCATCTGCGCGCCTATGATTTGCTCGCCGATGGCGACGAGGATTTGCGCGAGCGGCCCTTTGCCGAGCGCCGCGCTCGTCTCGAACGCTTCGTGGCGCGGCTTGGCGATGAACGGATCGATCTGTCGCCGCTCATTGCGTTCCGCAGCTGGGACGAGCTGATCGCGGCGAGAAAAAACCCGGCGGCTGCCGGCGCCGGTCCCGATGCCGCGGCGGTCGAGGGCGTCATGCTCAAAGCGCGCGAGGCACTGTATCTGCCGGGCCGGCCGAAGGGCCTGTGGTGGAAATGGAAGCGCGATCCTTTCATCATCGATACGGTGCTGATGTATGCGCAGCGGGGGCACGGCAAACGCTCGTCGTATTACTCCGACTATACGTTCGGGGTCTGGACCAAGGGCGAAGACGGCGACGAGCTGGTGCCGGTGGGCAAGGCCTATTTCGGCTTTACCGACGAGGAACTGTTGCAAATAGATCGATTCGTGCGGCGAAACACGATCGAGCGGTTTGGCCCGGTGCGCGAGGTCGTGCACGAAGCCGATCGCGGCCTGGTTTTGGAAGTGGCGTTTGAGGGCCTGCAGCGATCGTCGCGTCACAAATCGGGGCTGGCGATGCGATTCCCGCGCATCAACCGGCTGCGCTGGGATAAGCCGCCGGCGCAGGCTGATCGGCTCGATCGGCTGGAAAC
>JBPYFG010000312.1:0-8335 GCA_051986365.1 Xanthobacteraceae bacterium | reverse complement strand
GCGCAGCGTGGCATCCGCGACCCGATTATGCTTCGCACAATGACGCTGAAAGAATTTGATTTGAGCGATGAGAGTGGTCCGCTCTAGACCCGCAGGCGTCTCTTACGCGCGCTGACTATCTTCAGTGGCGTCGGCTGCTTCTAATTTCCTGACCAGCGTGAGTAAGCGTGGCGGCAACTCTTGGGGCACCCGATAATCTCTTCTGAGGCATCGCCCAAGCTGTTCCCTGGTGAGCCACCAGGCATACGGCTCATACCCTAAGCGCTCCTTCGCCATATTTGGGCACCTTCCTTTGGCGCCCTCACGCATTATGAAGTCAGGTAACTCAAAGCTTGTTCCCTAGCGCACCGCCAGATAACTGCGCGGTTAGCGGAGTTGGTAAACGCCAGCGTCGGAACCTACAGGCTAGATTTTGTGTTGTGATCAAGCCGTGCCTGAAAAAAGAGGGCCGCTAGTTGGCGGCCCTAAGGGAGGAAACGCACCGCTCGCGACGACGGTGCGGTTATATCAGAGCATTAATCGAGGGAGTGCGCTGTGATCTTCGTCACTGGCGCCCGCTCAAGCTGCAACACCAAGCGCGTCCTTATCGTCAGGGCACCGTGCGGGAGAGGGAAGAGAAATTCCTGGCCCACCAGTGGCCAAGCGCATCCTCCAACACACACACCCACACCCACAAGGTACCCGAGAAATAAAGAGAGCACTCTACGTACTGAGGGAACCGCTTAGCGGAGAGGGCAGCACAACAGCACTGTCTTTATTCTTGGGTACTTTTTGGGATTGCTTTGGGCTGTACCTATAGCGCACCTACAGACCGGCAGTTACGGCCCAACTAATTGTGTCGGCGCAATATTTCAGAGCCTTGATCGTCACCGACGATAACGCGGCAGCCCGGTATCACGCCTTCCGCGGCAAGGCAGTCGCGCGATAGCTGGCAATGGCGGTTAGGATCATTTCCCGCAGCCGATCCTGCTCTTCGATCACAAGGCGCACCGGTAGCGCACTGGCATGCGTCGCAAGCTGTTGCAGCTCCGGCTCGCCGCCCAGCCGGGAGAGATCTTTCTCGGTGGTCAGCAGCATCAGACTATTGGCCTGCGCCTGGGCGACGAGATCGAGCGCCTCGGCTGCGCTGAAGCGGTGATGATCGGGAAAGCCCGCCCGCTGCGCGATCTCGATGCCGGTGGCGGCGAGGGTTGTGAAAAACTTTTCCGGATCGGCAATGCCTGCGAAGGCCAGTACCTTGCGTCGTCCGATGGCGTTGATCACGGCACGATCCGGTTCGAGCTTGCCGTGAAAAAGGGGAATTTTGCGCCGCTCGGCGCGCTCGATGGCGCGTGCGGCGCCATCCGGCGCACCGACCACGATCAGGGCCTGCGCGCGATCAAGTTGTAACTCCAAAGGGGCACGCAACGGTCCAGCGGGGACGACGCGGCCATTGCCGATGCCGCGGCGGCCGTCGACGAGGATAAGACTCAGGTTCTTAACGAGCGACGGATTTTGAAAACCATCATCCATCACAACGACGCTTGCTCCGGCGGAACGTGCGAATGCCGCTCCGGCGACGCGGTCGCGCGCGACGATGGTGGGCGCGAGCCGGGCCAGGAGCATTGGTTCGTCGCCGACGTCGGCAGCCCGATGCAGCGCCGGATTGACGCGCACCGGGCCGGCCAATCGACCGCCATAGCCTCGACTCAAAAAGAACGGACGCTCATGGGCGGCATGGAGGAGCTGGGCTACGGCGAGAGCCGCCGGAGTTTTGCCGGCGCCGCCGACCGTGAGATTACCCAAGCAAATAACCGGCAGGCCGGCTTGCTGCCCTGGCGCCCGCATTCGCCATCCCGCCACGGCGCCGTAAAGTGCAGCCAGCGGGGCGATCAGTCCGCCTGTTCCGCCTCGCCACCAAAAGGCGGGCTCGCTCATCAATTTGTGGGCTCCGGCACGATGGCGGTCATGCGCGTTCCTCGAGGCGAAGCTGAATGAGGTAGGGGTCGAGCGCGGCCCAAGTGCGATCAAGCGCGCCGCCAAGCTTTTTGATGGTTGCGGCCGCTACCTCGGCGGCGGCTTGGCGCGCCGCCAGATCGGCCAACCAAGCGCCGAGCCGCTCCGCCAGAGCCTCTTCATCGGCGACCGCTTGGGCGCCACGCGCGGCATCCAATGCCGCGTAGATCTCGGCAAAATTCCACACATGCGGGCCGTGGATGATAGCGGCGCCCAGGCGAATCGCCTCGATCGGATTTTGTCCGCCATGGCTTGCGAGCGAGCCGCCCATGAAAACGATCGGCGCGAGCCGGTACATCAGGCCGAGTTCGCCCAAAGTGTCGGCAATGTAAACGCCGATATCGGGCATCGGTTGGGCACGGCGCGACCGCAGGGCGGCTGCAAGACCGGCAGCTTTGGCGCTGTCGGCGATGCTCTCGCCGCGAGCCGGATGGCGAGGCACGAT
Source organism: Xanthobacteraceae bacterium (assembly GCA_051986365.1). Classification (GTDB taxonomy): domain Bacteria; phylum Pseudomonadota; class Alphaproteobacteria; order Rhizobiales; family Xanthobacteraceae; genus BOG-931. The sequence continues at coordinate 5,895 of JBPYFG010000312.1, read as the reverse complement.
GATGGTCAACAATGCAGGAAATTTTGAGCGCAGCCGGCGGTGGGCGCCAATGATGGCCGTTTCTTCGCCCGCATGGGTCGATGCGGCGACCATGACCGGGCGCTTGCCAATGATGTCTCTTAACCGCCGCAACACGGCTTCATCGGCCGGCAGCGCCGGTACATCGAGCTTGAGATTGCCGGTCGCACTTACCCGCGGCGCGCCAAGCTTGCTGTAACGCTCGGCGTCGGTCACCGACTGCGCCAAGCAAAGATCGAATTGGTTGAGCAGGGCTGCGATCGCGCCCGGGACCCGTCGCCAGCGCTTGAAGGAGCGCTCGGAGAGGCGGCCATTGATGATGATCATTGGGATTTTGCGCTTAGCGCAGGAGCAAATCAGGTTGGGCCACAGGTCCGATTCAACAAAGAGCGCGAGACCTGGGCGCCAATGGTCTAGGAAGCTGCGCACGAAGCGCGGCGCGTCGAGCGGAACGAATTGGTGCAGCACGCCACTCGGCAGCCGCTGCTCGGCGAGCGCGGCGGAGGTCACGGTTCCGGACGTCACCAGCACGGCGAAATCCTGCGCACGCAAGCGCTCGATCAGAGAGACAGCCGCGAGCATCTCGCCGACGCTTGCGCCATGCACCCAAATCAGAGGACCTTTCGGCCGCGGCATGCTGGCCTGGCCGAGCCGTTCCCGCAACCGCTCAGGATGTTCCTTGCCGCGCTTCTGCCGTCTGATCAGCAGCTGCGATGCAATCGGGGTACCCAGCGCAGAGCCCAGTTGATAGGCGCGCAATGCGAGCGGCAAAGTGTTCGGCACGCTAGGCTCCTCCGCCGCTTGCGCCATCGACGAGCTCATAAGCGCGCCGCGTCGCCCCATTGAGGCGATCTTCGAGGAGGCGCCGCGCCGCTTCGAGTGCGGCGTCGTCTGCATCTTTCGGCACAGAGAGCGGCTCGGCGGCAACGCCGGCTCCGCGTCCGAACGGAAGATTGATGGTGGTGCGATCCCAATTGTCGAGCACGACACGGCGACTGGTCGCAATCGCGCTCGGATAGATTGGCCGCCCGGACGCTTGAGCGAGCTTGATGATGCCCAAGCCGACCACTCGCGCCACTTTCGGCACGTCGGCCGACAGCGCGATAGAATGGCCGTCGGCGAGCGAGTCGAGCATGGCTTGGAAGGCCGCGACGCCGGCTTTGTGCACGAAGCCGCCGCCATGGTTTCCCGAACCGCGTATGGTGCCGACGCCAAGGCGCGCCGCCGCGATCGCGTTGATCTCGCCGTCGCGATGCCGCGACACCAGCATATTGACCCGATGCTGCCCTTTGCGCGCGACCGGGGCTAGCAGATGCTGCCCGTGCCAAAACGCCAGAATGATCGGCATATCGGCTTCGCCGCGCGTGTAAATATCCTCCGGCTCGAGTGTGAAGCGCGTCGTCGCTCCGACCAACCGCAGATATTCAGCGGCTGTGATTCCGATCGCCGCTTTAGCCCATCGTTGCCGCGCGATGCGCTGCCACAGCCGCATGCGTCCCCTCACGTCTGGCATCATGTCTGAACCGCGTGCGCGGTTCGCGATTATCGCAAGGCGAGGCGTTCGTCCCCAAGAAGTCCAATGAGCGCCGCGTGCCTGTCTCGGCCGGCTGCGATAAGCATCCCGTGCCGGGGCACAGGACGATTATAGGCGATTGCTCCGCCCGTTAGTGGCGTGATCGCGCCGCCCGCTTCGTGCACCAAAAGATCGGTCGCCGCAAGGTCCCAATCGTGGCTGTTGCCGCCGGCAAAAGCGGCATCGCAGAAGCCTTGCGCGACGCGTACGAGCCGCAGCGCCAGCGAATGCCCCCGTGGCAGCTTGGTGAACGGCGGCAGGATCGAAGTTAAGCGCTCTAAGAATTTCTGCGGCCCGACAATGCGCAGGCCGTGCAGATCCGCCCCAGGCGTCGCGGCTATCGTAGTGCCGTTGAGCGTGCTGCCGGCCCCGGCCCGCGCCACGAAGAATTCGTCGAGCGCAGGCGCATAGAGGCAGGCTACGATGGGGCGGCCCTGTTCGATCAGCGCTGCAGAAACCGCCCAATCCGGCTCCCCAGCGATATAGGCGCGCGTACCGTCGATCGGATCGACGACCCAGACGTAGCGCGCGGTGAGGCGCGCGGCATCATCGGCAGTCTCCTCGGACAGCCAGGCAAAAGTGTTGCGGTCGCCGATCAAGCGCTCGCGTAGCAAGGCATCGACCGCAATGTCGGCTTCGCAGACCGGCGATGATGATGGACCCTTAGTCCATTGCTTGATTGGCTTGCCAAACATCGACAGTGCCAAGTGGCCGGCGTCGCGAACCGCGGCACTAAGCTGCGCCGCAGCGTGCGCAAAAAGCTCCGCCGCGTGATCAGCCTCAATGGCCGGCAACGGTGAGACCCTCCAGGCGCACGGTCGGCGCGTTGGTGGCATAGCGGAAGGTGAGATCGTTGGCCGGTTGAAGATTGGCGAATATCTCGCCGAGGTGCCCGGCTATTGTGACCTCGCTGACCGGATAGGTCGGCGCACCGTCGACGATCCAAAACCCGGCCGCGCCCCGGCTGTAGTCGCCGGTCACGAGATTGATGCCGGCGCCGATCAAGTCGGTGACATAGAAGCCATCCTCGATATCGGCGATCAGCTCGTCGGGCGTCTGCGGGCCCGGTGCGAGATAGAGATTGCTCGGTCCGGGCGATGGCACCGACGACACACCGCGATTCGCATGCGCCGTCGTCTGCAGGCGAAGCTCGCGCGCGGTGGCGCAATCAAGGAGCCAGCTCTTAAGCACGCCGTCCTCGATTAGCTTGAGCTCGTGCGTGGCGACTCCTTCCGCGTCGAACGGCCGCGAACGCAGGCCGCGCTTGCGCAGCGGATCATCGATCACGGCGACGCCGCGGCGAAACAGCCGCTCGCCCAGCTTATCGCGCAGGAAACTGGTCTTGCGCGCGATTGCGGCGCCATTGGCGGCATTGGCGAGATGGCCGATCAGCGATCCGGAAATCCGCGGATCGAATACGACGGGCACGCGTCGCGTCTCGACTTTGCGTGGGTTGAGCCGCTTCACCGCGCGCTCGCCGGCGTTGCGCCCGATCTTTTCAGCGCTGTCCAGATCGGCAGCATGCAATGTCGAGGAGTAGTCGTAATCCTGCTCCATCGCCGTGCCGCTGCCGGCGATCGCCGACATCGAGATCGAATGCCGCGAGCCGATGGTCGCGCCGCGGAAGCCGTGGCTCGTTACCAGGACCATGCCGCCGATTCCGGAAGACGCGGAGGCGCCGCCGGATTTGGTAACCCCGGCGACGTCGAGTGCGGCTTGTTCGGCGTGGCGCGCCCGCTCCTCGAGCACGGAAACTGACGGCATGTCGGGGTCGAGCAGATCAAGATCGGGAAATGTTCGTGCCAATAGCGCGGAATCGGCGAGGCCGGCGAACTGATCGTCCGGCGCCGCGCGCGCCATGGCGACGGCGCGATCGGCGAGCGCGTCCAGCCCGTTTGCCTTGATGTCGTTGGTCGAAACCGCGGCCTGCTTATGGCCGACAAGAACGCGAAGCCCAATATCGTCGCTTTCCGAGCGCTGCGATTCCTCGACCGCGCCATCGCGCAGTTCCACGGCAAGCGACACCGAGCGTACCGCCACGGCATCGGCCTGATCGGCGCCCGCGCGCTTGGCGGCGGCGACCAGCCGTTCGGCAAGATTCAATAATGCGGACTGATCGAGCAGTGATGTCATTGTGGTTGGCAATCGGTTTACGGGGGCGGCGAGCGCAAGACAAGGCGGCGCGCCGGCCGCATTTTGTGGAACAACGAACGATCCGGATATCGCGAAGATGTGGGCCAAAGACGCCGGATTCAACCCGTTACGCACCTGTATTGGCCGCAAACTGGCCGGGACGCGGCCCTGCCATTGCCACGCGTGCTTTGTCCGAACTCCGGCAACTTCTCGTCAATCATGCGCGCATTTGGGTGCGTGCTACCGGAACTTAACCAGGCTTTTTAAGCTGATCGCCACGGCGCAATGGCAGGGTCGCGGCAACCGGGCGGCAACAGCCCGGCGGGAGTTTCGGGGCGTCAAATGGAAACCGGCAGGCCCGCTGCCGGGTCGAGCCGTGCGGGAGCGCATCGTGCAAACACGACTGCGCGCCCGTGGCGGCTCGACCTTTCTCACTGCCCGCGCGTTTTGCGACCGCCGACGACGCGGCGGACGAAGGCATGCGCATTGTCGATCTGCATCGCGAACGGGTGGTGCTGCGCCGTGCGCTCGTCGGCATGCGGATGGCGGTGAACTTGCCAGTCGCCGCCTATCGCGGCGTCGCGATCAGGCTCGATGCCACAACTGAGACACCGCCCTTAGTCGCGGTCACGCTCGAACACGCCGACGCGGCCCTGTCGCTGCCGCTGTTCGCCTCGACCGATACTGACGACATTGTCGCCGAATGGCAGATTTGGGGGCGCGTGCTCGGACTGCCGCTGTTGATCGGCGACCCCGACGGGACGATGCGCGAAGCGTTCGCGCGGATGGGGCGCTTGCGGATCGAAGCGCCGACATGGCGGCGCCGGCGGCAGAGCGCGATCGCGCGCCGGCGGCCGTCGCGCCTTTTGCGCCGGCGCGTGGGCCGGGCTGATCGCGTCGCTCTCATCCATCGCGGCGAGCGCGAGATTACCGCATGGGAATAGGTTTTGTTTCTTGAATTCGCCCGCGGGAACACGAAACGGCAGAGAACGAAGCAAAGCGCTGCGCGTCGAATGTGTGGGAACGCGCCGAATTGCCCCTCGTTGGTTCTGATGACGACGCGACCGGAGCGATTTCGAATAAAGGCACTGGAATGCCATGTCGCAGCGCAAAAAGCAAAAGACCCGGAAACCAAAGACGCTTATTTGGAACTGATGCGGAACTGGCGCGACCTGGCGGACGAGATCGAGCGCTTCGAGCATGCTTGGCTTGATCAGGAGGGCATCTGAAGACCTTTTCGTCCGGCGGTCATCTTGTTCGCGTCCATTACACCTGTTCATCACCTTCAATTCGTGGTTGGTTCAACGGCGAAATCGCGTGGATTGGCATGCCCGTCATCGATATTCATCCCCATATCGTCTCGCCGGACATCAAACGTTATCCCTTGGCGCCGCTCGGTGGCACGCAGTCCACTTGGTCGAGCGAGCGGCCGACTACCTACGAAATGCTGCTGAAGGAAATGGATGCCGCCGGCGTCGACAAGGCGGCAATCGTGCATTCGTCGACCGCTTATGGCTTCGACAACAGCTACGTGGCGGATGCGATCGCAGCCGTCCCTTCCCGCTTCACTGGAATTTATTCCATCGATGTTCTGGCGCCCGACGCGGTGAAGACTTTCGATTACTGGCTCGCGCGCGGCTGTAGCGGCATGCGCCTGTTCACGACCGGCAGCACGCTTCCGGATCAATCGACATGGTTTGCCGATCCGAGGACATATCCGTTCTGGGAACACGCGGCGGCCAAGAACATTCCGGTCTGCATGCAGATGAAGACGCAAGCGATTCCGCTTTTACGCCAAATCATGGACCGTTTTCCGAAGGTGACCATGATCCTCGATCACCTGTCGCGCGCGCCGGTCGCAGATGGGCCGCCCTATGCCGCGGCGGCTGAATTCTTCGCACTTGCCAAATACGGGCAGCTTTATTTGAAAGTGACGCCGATCAACGTCAGTCCCAAAAGCTGGGGTAGTGGCGGGCCCGAGACATTCTTCCGCAAAGTGATCGAAGCGTTTGGCGCCTCGCGCGTCGGCTGGGGCTCCAATTTCCCCAACTCAGTCGGCACACTATCTGAAATCCTTGGCGCAGCCAGAAAGGAGTTTTCCTTCGCCAAGCAATCGGATCAGGACTGGGTCTTCGGCAAGACCGCGCAGCTCCTCTATCCCTGCCTTGCGA
>JBPYFG010000311.1:0-18442 GCA_051986365.1 Xanthobacteraceae bacterium | reverse complement strand
AATCGTGCGGGCGTTCGGCCGTCTTGCGAGCGAGTATTACGCCTCGTTGGCCAAGCATGGCAGTTCCGAACCATTTCGCAGCCGAATGCTCGATTTTGCTGGCCTTAACGATTTAATCGGCACGTCGGAATCGCTGGCGCTGGGCAAGCGCTACGCAGAATAGGCAAGCGTACGACACGTGGATCGCGGTAGAGGAATGGCAATGTCGAAAGCGTTCGATCTCGTCATAAAGAATGTCCGCGTTGTCCGTCCGAGAAAGACTTCGGTCGATCGCCTGGACATTGCCATTAGGGACGGAAAAATCGAACGCCTCGCGCCGGAAATTTTGGTGGAACAGGCCGAGCAGATCGTCGACGGGCGGAACTATCTCGCTTTTCCGGGCTGTGTCGATGCCCACATGCACATTGGAATTTATTCTCCGCTTCATGAGGACGCGGTTTCGGAAAGCAAAGCCGCGGCGATGGGCGGCGTCACGTCAAGCCTGAACTATATGCGCACCGGTCATTATTACCTCAATCGCGGCGGTCCATATCGCGATTTCATGCCGGAAGTATTGAAGCAGAGCAAAGGACGGTTCTGGGTTGATTACGGCTATCACATCGCTCCGATCGAGTCCGCGCACATCGCCGAAATGGAGCATCTGCTCATCGATTACGGCATTCCTTCTTTCAAGATATTCATGTTCTACGGCGGCTACGGGTTGCATGGCCGCTCGTCTTCACAAAACGAGTTCCTGATGATTGGTCCGGATGACCGCTATGATATAGCGCACTTCGAATTCATCATGCGCTCGGCCCAGCGTTTGATGGAAAAATTTCCCGACAAGTCCCCGTATATCAGTGTCAGCCTTCACTGCGAGCTCGCAGAAATTCTCGAAGCTTACACAAAGATTGTCGAACGCGAAGGCAAGCTTACCGGATTGGAAGCGTATAGCGCCGCGCGTCCGCCGCACTCCGAAGGATTGGCAATCTGGATAGCCTCTTACCTAGCCAATGAAACGAACTGTCTGAACATCAATCTTTTGCATCTCAGCTCGCGCAAGGCGATGGACGCGGCGTTAATTATGCAGCAAGTGTTTCCACACGTTGCTTTTCGTCGTGAGGTGACTGTCGGTCATCTTTTACTAGATACGAGTTGCGTTTGTGCCGTTCACGCCAAGGTCAATCCGCCGATTCGGCCACGAGAGGACGTGGAGGCGTTATGGCATGCCGTGCTCGACCGCAAGGTCGACTGGATCGTAAGCGATCACGCTTGTTGTTCAGCCGAGCAGAAGTGGTCAAAGAACGATCCGGACAATATTTGGCTGGCGAAATCTGGCTTCGGCGGTACCGAATATCTGCTCTCAGGCGTGTTAAGTGAAGGCAGTAAGCGAGGCATGTCGTACAACCACATGGCCGAATTGCTGAGCTTCAATCCGGCGCAGCGTTTCGGCTTGATCGACAAGGGCGATATCGCGCCCGGCTTCGATGCCGATATTGTTCTGGTCGATCCTGGTGAAACCTTTGTGGTGCGTGCGGCGGAGTCGGAGTCCCATCAAGGTTACTCGCCGTTTGAAGGCGTCGAGCTGAGCGGACGCGTGAAAAGCACGTTCCTCCGCGGTTCATTAATTTACGACAATGGCAAGGTCGTCGGCTCCGCGCGCGGCGAATATTTGCAACGGCCGCGCACGGACGCGCCGGTGCGCAGATCATGATTGCAAGACCGAGCTTTGCGATTGGGGGAAATGAGAAATCGCGTCGAAAATCCGCACCGTATGCCGATTGCAAGACGCGTTGATCGGCCTGATACTGCACGGCTCGTCCGGGGGGCGCTACGTCGATCAGCCGTCATGAAGGCGCGGCCGGTCAAAAGGTGGTTAGCGTGATCCGTTTTGTGGCCTTCCTCGTCGCCATTCTTACGGCTGTTTCGGCGCATGCCGGCGAGCGATTCATCACGCTCAGTTCAACCACCTCGACCCAGGATTCGGGATTGTCCGGCCACATCCTGCCGATTTTCACCGCCGCGACCGGCATCACCGTCCACGTCGTCGCGGTCGGAACCGGGCAGGCGCTCGCCATCGGCGCTCGCGGCGACGCCGACGCGCTCTTGGTTCACGATCGCGTCGGAGAAGACAAGTTCGTGGCCGACGGGTTTGGTATCGACCGCCGTGATGTCATGTACAACGACTTCGTGATCGTCGGACCGGGCAGCGATCCGGCGCATATCCGCGGCTTAAAAGATGCGCGCACGGCATTAAAGCAAATCGCCCAGGCTGCGGTGCCGTTTGCGAGCCGCGGCGATGACAGCGGCACCAACCGCATGGAGCTTCGGCTGTGGCAATCGGCTGGCATCCAGCCCGATCCGCACGGCGGCTGGTATCGTGATCTCGGCCAAGGCATGGGCGCGACGCTCAACATCGCCGCTGCGATGAACGCCTATACGCTGACCGATCGCGCCACCTGGGCCAATTTCAAGAACCGGCAAGGCTTGGAAATCCTGACCGAGGGCGATCCGGCGCTGTTCAATCCCTATGGCAGCATTCTGGTCAATCCGGCGAAATGGCCTAAAGTCAAATACAACGATGCCAAGATTTGGCACGAGTGGCTGACTTCGAAAGCCGGCCTCGACGCGATTACGTCCTATCGGATCAACGGCGAAGAATTGTTTTTTCCGCCGCGTAAGGCGACAACGAACTAACGCTGCGTCAAGGCACGGCCGAAAAGCAGGCTCACGGCACTCACCGTCATCGACAGCAGGATGAGAATCATGCCGAGCGCCAGCGCTAGGCTGAGATCGCCTTTGCTGGTCTCGAGCGCAATCGCCGTCGTCATCGTGCGGGTGTAGCCGCGGATATTGCCGCCGACAATGATGATCGCGCCGACCTCGGCGATGGCGCGGCCGAACGCGGCGAGGAATGCCGTCAGCAATCCATCGCGGCCGATATTCATCAATGGCCATATTGTCCGCAGGCGCGAGGCGCCGTCGACCAGGAGCGCCTCGCCGTAGGCTTGCCAATGTCCCACCGCGGGCCGATGCACGAGCGCAATGACGATCGGCAACGCGAGGATGCATTGCGCGATCACCATCGCGGCCGGCGTGAACAGGATACCGAATGCGCCCAGCGGCCCGGAGCGCGACAACAGCAAATAGACCGCGAGGCCGACGACGACCGGCGGCAGGCCAAGCAACGCATTGGCGAGAACGATCAGCGCGCCGCGCCCAGGAAAGCGATATACCGCGAGTGCAGTGCCTAGCGGGGCGCCGATCACAAAAGCGCAGGCGCTTGCGGTCAGACTGACGGCCAGCGACAACAAAACGATGCCGCGCAATTCGGCGTCGAAGCTGCCAATCAATGTGAAAGCGGTATGGAATGCCGTTACAAAATCATTCATGCCCGGGCGTTTATCAAGGCATGATCCCGAAATGTGGACGCCGATTTTCGGACAAGATCATGCTCAAATAACAAGCTAAAGCGAAATGGTGATTAAGCCTAATCCCATTTCGCTTTAGCACCGGATTTCCAGCGACTCCATGAAGCTGGCGCCTTCGCCATTCCTCCCTATTTGATTATTTGCTATATAGCCGGAGGCTATATCGGAGAAGGGAGCGCGCCATGAAGGCGTTTATTGGTGCTTGCCTTGCTGCCGTCGTCCTTGCCGCGATCGGGCTACTTGTTCTCAATCATGTGCAGCAGCCCGTCGACGAGGCGTTCGCGACCTCTTATGCGCGGGTCTGACAGGTCTAGGGCAGAATGATTTGATCACGATAGTGCCCGCTCACGGCGGGCATTATCGTTTCACGCGCAGCGCTGAAAGTGAAAAGGTGGATGGCCGGCGCAAGTCCGGCTCAACTATTCCGCCGGCACGGCGCGAGTGGGCCTGTTTTCGCGTTCCGTCTCTCTGGCCAGCCACAAGCTGTGATGCTCTCTCGCCCAGTTGACGTCCACCGTGCCTTCGCCCATTGCCTCGAACGCGCCCTGCATGCCGATGGTACCGATATAAATGTGGCCGAGCATGAAGGCGATGAACAAGGCCGCGGCCACGGCGTGAACCATTTGCGCCCACTGCATGTTGTCGATTGTGGTGCCGTAGAACGGGAACATCAGCACGTAGCCGGTGATTGCCACCAGCGCGCCGCCAAGGACGACCACCCAATAGACCACCTTTTGGCCGGCATTGAAGCGTTCGGCTGCCGGATGCTTGTCACCGACGATTCCGCCGCCTTCCTTGAGCCATTGGACGTCAACCTTGTTCGGGATATTACCCGCGATCCACATCAAAGCGATCAGTACGACGCCGATGGTGAACGGGAAGCTCAAAAAGTTGTGCGCATATTTTGCCCATTCGGACCATGCCGTGAAATTGTCCGCGCCGATCAGCGGCAGCAGCAGCGGCCGTCCGAAGGTAATGTTGAGGCCCGTTAAGCCGAGGATGATGAAGCAAACCGCAGTCATCCAATGTACAAAGCGCTCGAACCAATTGAAGCGCACGATCTTGCGCCCGGAAAAACCGCTCTCGAGCTTCACCGAGCCGCGCACCAGATAGAAGATCACGAGCAGGGCGAAAAAGCCCAGGATGGCGATGCCGGCGATCCAGCGCAGCGTCACATTGTGAAAATATTGCCAATCCCGCCCGGCGGGGTGCTCAAGCACGTAGGATTTGGTATCCGGGATCGTGCCGAGACCCTGAATCGTCTTGAGCTGATTGAGGAGCTGCTGCTCCTGGACAGCGTTGCCATTCGGATTGACCTGTGCCGACAACGGAGAATGTGCTGGTCCAATGACCACGAGCACGAGCCCGAATGCGATGGTGCGGATCAGCGCGAAAAATCTCGCCATGGCACGTCTCCCTAAAACATACCGTTTGTTATTGACCGGCGCCCCTGGCGCGCCGCCCATTTTCACTCACGTCCCAATGCTCACTCACGTCGCAATCGTTTCGCCGTAGGCCGTCTGCCAGCCCCAGGCGCCCGAGCCAAAGCCGCGCCGCGATACGCGCTCTTTGTAGATTTGCGCGATTACTTCGCCGTCGCCGGCAAGCAACGATTTGGTCGAGCACATCTCGGCGCATAGCGGCAGTTTGCCTTCAGCAAGCCTGTTGGCGCCGTACTTTTCAAATTGGGCTTTGCTGCCATCCGGCTCCGGCCCGCCGGCGCAATAGGTGCACTTATCCATTTTGCCGCGCGATCCGAAATTGCCGACCTTCGGATATTGCGGCGCGCCAAACGGGCAGGCGTAGAAACAATAGCCGCAGCCGATGCACAAATCCTTGCTGTGCAGCACGACTGCGTCCGCCGTGGTGTAGAAGCAGTTGACCGGACACACCGCTGCGCAAGGCGCGTCGGTGCAATGCATGCAGGCCATCGATATCGAACGTTCGCCGGGTTTGCCGTCGTTGAGCGTGACGACGCGGCGGCGATTGATACCCCACGGCACTTCATGCTCGTTCTTACAAGCGGTGACGCAGGCATTGCACTCAATGCAACGGTCGGCGTCGCAAAGAAATTTCATTCGAGCCATGACCGTTCTCCTTAAGCCGCCGTGATCTGGCACAGGGTGACCTTGGGCTCCTGCATCCCGGTCGCGGGATCGTAGCCGTAGGTCGTGATGGTATTGGCGCTTTCACCGAGCACGATCGGATCGGCGCCCGCCGGATAGTTGGCGCGCAGATCCTGGCCGCCAAACCAGCCGCCGAAGTGGAACGGCATCCAGGCGACGCCTTTACCGACGCGTTCGGTGACAAGCGCGGTGACCTTTGCTTTGGATCCGTTCTCGGCGCCGGTCACCCAAACGAGCGCCCCGTCCTTGATGCCGCGTTCGTTGGCATCGGCGGGGTTGATCTCGATGAACATCGTCTGCTGCAGCTCGGCCAGCCACTTGTTCGATCTGGTTTCCTCACCGCCGCCCTCGTACTCGACTAAGCGGCCCGACGACAGAATGAGCGGGAATTGCTTGGCGAGGCCTTTGTCGGCGGCTGCCTTCTGGACCGTGAAGCCGATATTTGGCAGCCGGAACTGCTTGGCGTCGGGCAAGGTCGGGTATTTGGAGATCAGCTCGACGCGCGGCGTGTAAATTGGCTCGCGGTGAACCGGGATCGGATCGGGCAGGCCGAAGGCGTTCATCCGCGCCTTGGCATTACCGTAAGGGACACAGCCGTGCTTCATCGCCACGCGCTGAATGCCGCCCGAGAGGTCCGTCGACCATGAGACCGCATCCGGAGTGGTCGGATTGACTTTGTTGATCACCGCCATCTCGGCTTCGGTCAGGTCTTTGTCCCAACCGAGTTTCTTCAGCACGGCGAGCGTGAACTCCGGATAGCCGTCTTTGATCTCGGAATCTTTGGGATAGGAGCCTTCAGCGAGGAGATTCACCTTCACGACGGTGCCGTCGGCCTGTTTCTCGTCGCGCTCGACGCCAAACCGGGCGCGGAAACAGCCGCCGCCATCCATCACCGCAAGATTGGTGTTGTAGAGCAGCGGCGTGCCCGGATGCTTAACCTCGGGCGTGCCCCAGCACGGCCACGGCAATCCGTAATAGTCGCCTTTGTTCGGGCCGGTCGTGGCGCGTTGGGTGAGCATGTCGAAGTCGGCTTGGTGAGCCATGTGCGACTTGAGCCGCTCCGGCGATTGACCGCAGTAGCCGGTCGAGAAACTGCCGCGGTTCATTTCGCGCAGAATATCTTCCGCGACCGGCAGATTGTTCTCGACCTTGATGTTCTTGAACATCTGATCGGCAAAGCCGCATTTCTTGGCTATCAAGTACATGACTTCGAGATCGTCCTTCGATTCAAAGATCGGCTTGACGATCTGCTCGCCCCATTGCAGTGCGCGGTTCGAGGCGACGCGCGAGCCGCGGCATTCGAATTGCGTGGCGACCGGCAGGAGATACATGTCGTCCTTGCGGCCGGCGTCTACGGCGAGCGACGCCCAAGTCGTGGGATGCGGATCGGCGACGACCAAAAGCTCAACCGCCTTCAGACCTTTCAACGATTCCGGTATGCGGGTGATGCTGTTGCTGGCATGCCCTTGGACGAACATAGCCTTGACATTGTCTTTCTGGGCGACTTGGTCCTTCGGCAGAAGCACGGCATCGAACCAGCGGGTTAACGGGATCCCCGGCGTCTCCATGACTTTCTTGTCGTCGAACCGGCCGACCAGGTAGTTGTAGTCGACCTCCCAGACCCGCGACCAATGCTTCCAGGCCGGATCGGTCAGCCCGTAGTAGAACGGCAGCGTCACGATATCGAGGCCGACATCGGTGGCGCCCTGCACGTTGTCATGGCCGCGGAAGATGTTGGCGCCAGTGCCCGGTGCGCCGACATTGCCGGTGAGCAAGAGCAGGATGCAGCTTGCGCGCACGTTCGCGGTGCCGACGGTGTGCTGGGTCTGCCCCATGCACCAGATCAGTGTGGACGGCTTGTTTTTGGCAAACATCTCGGCAACGCGTTTGAGCTGTTCGCCCGGAACGCCGGACACGCGTTCGACTTCTTCCGGCGTCCACTTTTCCATTTCCTTGCGCGCATCCGCAAAGCCGTAGACGCGCTGCTGGATGAATTCCTTGTCTTCCCAGCCGTTTTTGATGATGTGCCACATGATCCCGTAGAGCACCGGAATGTCGGTGCCCGGGCGCAGGCGCACATATTCGGTGGCGTGGGCCGCGGTGCGCGTCAGCCGTGGATCGATTACGATCACGTTGGCCTTCTGCATCTCGGCGCCTTCGAGCAGATGCTGCAACGAGACCGGATGGGCTTCGGCCGGATTGCCGCCCATGATGATTTGCGTCTTGGCGTTGCGGATGTCGGTATAGCTGTTGGTCATCGCGCCGTAGCCCCAGGTATTGGCTACGCCGGTGACGGTCGTCGAGTGGCAGATGCGGGCCTGATGGTCGGTGTTGTTGGTTCCCCAGAACGCGCCTAGCTTGCGGAACAAATAGGAGCCTTCATTGGTCATTTTGGCCGAACCAAGCCAATAGACCGAATCCGCTCCGGACTTGCCGCGGATATCCAAAAGTTTGTCGCCGATCTCGTTGATGGCCTGATCCCAATTGATCACGGTCCATTGGCCGCCGCTGAGCCTCATCGGATATTTCAGTCGGCGCTCGCCGCTGACGAGTTCACGCACCGCGGCGCCTTTGGCGCAATGCGAGCCGCGATTGATCGGAGAGTCCCAGCTCGGCTCCTGACCGATCCAGACGCCGTTTGCGACTTCCGCGGTGACCGTGCAACCAACCGAGCAATGCGTGCAAATGCTTTTGCGGATTATCGCGCCCGCGGTGAGCGGACCCGCGGCGGCCGCATCCGCTTGGCGAACGCTCGCCAGTGGCATTGTGCCGAGGACGGCAAGGCTGCCGGCGCCGATGCCCGAACGTCGCAGAAAAGCGCGGCGATCGAGAGCGGTGCCGTCGGCAGCGATGCTTGCGAGAGAGCCGCGGCGCGCTTGACGGTCTGATTTCTTGACGAGCACGTGTGCCTCCCTCACTTCGGGTAACGATTGACGCGATAGAACGCCTGGACGTGATCGGAGTTGGCGTCGTAACGGGCCTTGCGCTTTTCGTCGTTCGTTCCTGAATCGGCCTGCGCTTGCCCCGCTAGAGCAACAGGACTCGCCGCTGCCCCGGCGCCGAGCACGCGCAGAAGATCGCGGCGGTCAATCTTGGCTTTGTTGTCCTGTTTCATTGCTAGACTCCTTAAGGAAGCGCTCACAGCGGCAGCGCAAATGCCTCCGCTTCGATTTCAGTGAAAATGCGGCCCATAGTGCCTAGGGGCTTGTAGAATTCTGCGGCCTCCGCACGTTCGAGATCGGCGAAGAAGCGCCCCATCCATGGCGCAACGTGGTTCTCGAAGATCGTGCGGTCCGCCACTTCGGGCGCCGGCAGTTGTCTGCTGGCAACACCGGCCATGATCTCGCACAAGATGCCGGCATGATCTTCCGGCTCGGCAACGCCTTCGGCGCGCGTGATGCCGAAGCGGCATAAATCCTGACGCAAGCGCGCCAACGGCCGTTCGTGCAGGAAGCCGGTGAGGTAATAAGAGGCGTAAGGCAGAAGCTCGCCGCGGCCGACTCCAATGAAGAGGGTGAAGAATTCACGCTTGACGTCGGCGGCGTTTGTACGCGTGGCAGCGTCAGCCAATTCACGATGCGCGGCTCCGAGCGCCGTGTCGTCGCTCTGCAACTGTCCGATCTGCTTTAACAACGCCGCATCGGGTGGATCTCTCAGCAATCGTGCCAGCAAGGCATATTCCTGGGCGCGGCCGCGAGCGACATCGTCGACATTCTGTTCGGCATAGAGGTCCGGTCGCAAAATCGCGCGTGCAATGCCGCTTGCGTTCTCGACCTGGAGGACGCGCTCGGCAGGGACCCTGGTCCAGTTTGAAACCGACGGCTGAGAAATTCCGATACGGCGCGCGAGCTCGGTGACGCCGCCGACGGCGCGAATAGCCTCCTGGAGTCCCCGTTCAGGCATGATTCATTTTGTTATTGTTTGGTCCCGGCTGGCGTCGCCGCCGAGCGGCGTGAATGAAGTTCTCGCCGAGTCAAAGGCTATCGCTGCGCTAAAGCCGTGGTCAATAGGTTAAGGCTATAGCTGCGCAGAATCCGAACGGAAGTCGGCCCTGCCCGTCACCAAAACGTGATCGGCGGCATGGCTCGCAGAGCAGAAAAACGAAAGCGAGAGGGCGACCCGATCCGCTTCTCAGGGTCAGCTTTTGTCGCCTATCTCACTTTGCTGCGCTGCGTCATCGCCGACGCTGCGTCCAGGCTCAGTGTTCTTTGGCGCATCCTCAGGCTGTCCGGCAGGCAGTGCGTTAGCGCTCGCGGGCTGAGATTTTCCTTCGCTCGCTGATGCGCCTTTTGTTTGGTCCTCAGACGCTGGCTCGGGCAAAGCCTCGATGACTTTGCCGGCGAGCCGGGCGACTTCTTCGGCGCTGATCGTGCCAAAGCCAGCCATCGCGGAGGGGTCATTAAAGTCCCATCCGTTCTCCACCAGCCCGACGAAATTCTTGATCGCTGGATCGGAGGTCCAAGCGCGTCGAAGTGCCGCACGAGTGAGCTCCGGCGGGACCTCTTTGCGGAGAAAGCCGGAGATGTCGGTTTCGGCGCCGATCGAATCGACGGGCGGCAGCTGCGCGATATCGAATGGCGGATTTTCCGGCGCGTCGGCTTTTTTCCCCGTTTCAGAAACCGCGCTGTTCTCGACCGTGCCCGTAGGATCGCGACGTTCGTCCCCGCCACCTTGCCGCGCCGATGGCACGCGGCTTGCAAGCTTGCGCGACGACCAGCGCGTCAAAAAATTCTCGCGCTCGCGGTTTTCGGGTTTAGTCATGGTTTGCGATTATGGCCCTCCGGCAAGCGCCGCGCCATGCCCTCCGGATCCGCGCGGTCGCGTTTGCGCTTATGAAACGGCTGCTCGACGTAATGTTCGGAAACAAAGTCGGCGACCGCGGCTTCAACCGCTCCGGGCATGGATACGGAATCGACCAGATCGGTACCGAGCGCGATCCAGGACTCGCCCTCGGCCGGATCTACGGTTGCGCCGGCCAGCATGTAAGGTGGATCGCCTGCGATCGAACGCAGCGCGACCCATAAGAGCGGCTGCTCGACCAGCAAATTTTCCCGGTAGTTTCCAGCTTCCGAACGATAGAGCTCGATATCGGTCGCTCCAACAAAGAATGTCGCGCGCTCACCATCGTCGGAAAGCTTGCTCCAAGCCGGCGCGCTGGGAACTCCGCTGAACGCGCTCACGGGGCGCCAAAGATAATCGGTCCATGAACTGGCGCCCTTGCTGCGTTCAACAACGATGCCAACGGTGATCGTTTTGGCCGGCGCTATGATGCTCAACTCACCGCCTCAAGATGTTTTACCGGCAAGCCGGTCACGAGATTTTGTGGCTTCATACGGATCAGATGGTCGCGCGACATCGCGAGCACAAGATAAATCGGCTCGCCCCTGACCTTATCAATCATGAGCCGAGGCTCGCGGAAGGTGAGACGAAACAAGCCGACCACGCGCGTCATCGCATCCTGATCCAGCTCATCGCCCTGCCACAATGCGTTGCCGATCTCGGTCGCGTCGGCATCAAGCCCGACATACCAGCTCAGCGGTGCGTCGCGCAGCTCCGTTACTGGCTCGATCGTCACCGCCAAGCCCAAGAGATGACCCACCCATCGCTCCATGACTTTGGCGAGCGCTGCAAGCCCGGCGCGGCCGCCGCTCAAATCGAGCGCCATATCGAAGCGATCGCTGCGCTCCCAATAGCTGTCGGTATTATTGTCATTGAGCACTTCGATCGCGGCATCCGGCGGCAATCCCAGCATCGACACCAGCGGCGAGGCCGACGCTTCGCCGCCACCGGCGATCGTTTCCTCATCGGCGGCGATCAGCGAGCTGTCATGCAGGGTGATGCGCTGGGTGCGGAAGAACAGTTCGGCGGCGCGCAGGATGTACGGATCGGCGACGTCATCGAGCGCATTACGCAGGATGACGTGGACAAGCTGATTGATAAATAGCGGCGGCGTTCTACCGACGCCGCGCCGCATGAGATCCACATAGGCGGCCTCCAACGTTTTGTGGCGAAGCAAGTGATCGCGAAAGCCGATCAATATTTCCCAATTCTCGCGCGCGTCGGCGTCGGCAATTTGCGCAATCTCGGAAGCTGCGACGGGGCGGCGAGGTTCGGCAATCAGCGCGGCATGCAAATTGCGCTCGGCGGAACAGGCGTTCGGCGGCGGGATCAATTCGGGCCGAGCCAGATAGACTTTGAGAAAATCGTCGGTGACGGCGTAGCCGCCGCCCTCGCCGCGGTCGAGAAAGTGATGGCCGCAGCTGTGCCAGAAGTCGGTCATTTGTGCTCACGCTCGGCCAGCGCCGCAAGATCGATCTGTTCGCTTGGCGCCTCTTCGCCTTCCACCTCCAAGAACGAAAAAACGCGTGCCGGCTTGGCGCCATCGCGCGGCCGCAGCGAGCGGAAACTCTCGCGCACTGCGCCGGCTTCGTAAGTGCGATGGACCGCAACAATGCTGTCTAGCGGCACGGTGCACAGCGATTGCGCAAAAGCGACCTCCTCTTCGGCCGCGGCTTTTGCCGCGGCCATGTTCGGCGCGCCGAAATGGCGGACGAGCTGTTCGGCCAAGAGCGCAACGAGGGCCGTACGCTCGGCCTCGGTTGCTTGCACGGTCTGTACCAAAGTCGACCAGCCCAGTGAGCGCACCCCGAGGAAGCCGCCGCGGAATGCCGCGCGCGCTTTGCCGTCGAGTGTCGCTGGATCCTTGTCCCAAAACACGAATGCGCCCGAAACGGCCCACTCGCCGGGCTCGGCCGCGGCGCCGAACACGAAAGTGTCCGATGCATCCAGACGAATGGTACGCAAAAGTTTCACGACGGATCTTTGTATGCCAGATCGAGCCAGGCCGGCGCCTCGAGCTTCGGCAGCAAAGCTTGGCGCTCGCTTGCGCCGCCGCTGGTGTCGCCGCCCGTGCCGCCGCTATTGGGCCGCACCATAAGATCGCCGTTCTCGTCGATTGCGCAACCTTGCTGGCTCTCGCGCGCAAGCCGCTCGAGATATGGCCGCACCGCGGCTGAGAAACCGCTTTCCTGCCAGACATCGAGCGCTTGCATGAAATTGCGCGCAAAGCTCTCAACGATTTGTTTCGAGGTGACTTCGGTAAAGCCTTCCTCGTCGAGCGCCGTAAGCTCGGGAGTAAGGCCTGGATCACCGCGCTTGGTCCACGCCGTGCGGATCGTCGCGCCGAATACCAGCCATGCCGGCACGTTTGTTTTCTCGGTGTCTTTCGGCCACGCCAACCGCCCTCCGCCAACAAGACCCCAATTCACGTACAACGCGTCTGGCCACTTGATATGAATCGCGGTTTCCGGCGGCGCCGCCGCTGCGATGGCGTCGGCGAGCGCGCCCATTCCGGCATAGAACACGCGGCGCGCGCGAATGAGCGCCTCGGCGGGCTCGAGCACAACCGCAAATTCGGCAACGTCAAAGCGGCCGACATAGACCAGCGTTCCGGCGCCGCGCTGCGGCGCCAGCGCGGCGGCATGAGCAAAGGCGTCGCCGGACTCGCGCAGCCGCACCGCCTGGTATGGCGGCGGTAGCGCCAGTTCCGGCGCAAAAGCTGCCTGCGTCACCGGCGGCATCCACCCTCGCTGTTAATTTGTGATCTTTTTACATATAACCCCTTGGCCCATAAAGGTCTCGACTGTTTGTCGCGCCAGCTTGAAACCGGTGGGGTTCGCCAAGACGCAAGCCCGGGACCAAGCAACGGATCGCAAGCAACGGAACAACACGGCATTGGATGGTGAAAATGGCCGACCGGCCGCGCAAAATCATCATCTGCTCCTGCGAGGACACCATCCCGCTCGACGGCGCCCGCGTCGAGCGCGCCTGCCGCGGAGCCGACGTGCTGCGCGGGCGGCAACTGTGCCGCGCCGAACTTGATCGCGTACGCGACGCGGCGGCGGGCGGGCAGGCAATCGCGATCGCCTGCACGCAAGAGGCGCCGCTCTTTCGCGAGCAGGGCAACGAAACTGCGATGACGTTCGTCAATATTCGTGAAACCGCAGGCTGGTCCAAGGACGCCAAGGCCGCGGGACCGAAGATCGCGGCATTGATCGCGGCCGCCGGCGAAGTCATGCCCGATGTTCCGGTCGTGACTTTGACCAGCGAGGGTTCGGCGCTGCTTTACGGCAGGGACGAACAAGTGCTCGAAGCAGCCCATTTGCTCAAAGATCACCTCGATGTCACGGTTCTGATCAGCAAAGATGACGCGATATCGCCGCCAAGCGCCACGGAATTTCCGCTGTTCAAGGGCACGATCAGAATAGCAAGCGGCCATCTCGGCGCGTTCAAGCTCCGTGTCGACGATTATGCGGCGCCGGCGCCTTCGTCGCGCGATCGGTTGAATTTTGCTCCGTCGCGCAATGACGTCGAATTGCAGTGCGATGTGCTGATCGACCTATCCGGTGGCGCGCCGCTGATGACCTCGCCGGATTTGCGCGACGGCTATTTGCGCACCGATCCTAAAGACGCGGCCGCGGTGCTGCGGACGGTTCTTAAAGCGCGCGAGCTTTCAGGGACTTTCGAGAAGCCGCGCTACGTCGCATTCACCGAGCACCTATGCGCGCATTCGCGATCGAATATCGTCGGTTGCCATCGCTGCCTTGATCTGTGCCCCACTAGCGCAATCACGCCGAACGGCGATCACGTTGCGATCGACGCCCAGATTTGCGCCGGCTGCGGCCAATGCGCGGCGGCCTGTCCGACCGGCGCTGCGGGCTACGCGCTGCCACCCGCGGATGCGCTACTGCGAAAATTGCGCGTACTGCTTGCAGCTTTTCTCGAATGCGGCGGCGTGCAGCCGATACTGTTGTTTCACGATGCAGACCACGGGCGGCCGTTGATTGAGGCGCTGGCGCGGTACGGCGATGGATTGCCGGCGAATGTACTGCCGATAGAGGTCAATGAGATCACGCAGCTCGGGCTTGAGACGCTCGCCGGCGCATTTGCTTACGGCGCGACGGCGGTGCGCTTGCTGCTGCGGGCCAAACCGCGCCACGACGTGAGCGGATTGAATAAAACAATTGCGTTTGGGCAGACGATCGTTGCCGGCCTTGGTTTTGACGGACCGCGCATCGCCGCGATCGAAACAGACGATCCAGACGTGCTCGGGCGGACGCTGCGCGCTATCGAACTAGTCGGGGCGGTAGGCCGGCCCGCCACTTTCGTGCCCGTCGGCAAAAAGCGCGAAGTTCTGCAGCTCGCGCTGCGCGAATTGCATGCCGCCGCTCCAGCGCCAGTCGATGTCATCGCACTGCCGGAAGGGGCGCCTTTCGGCAAAGTCGACGTCGATATCGATGGCTGCACGCTTTGCCTGTCCTGTGTTTCGGCTTGCCCCACCGGGGCGCTGTCGGACGATCCAGAGCGGCCGATGCTGCGCTTCACCGAAGATGCCTGCGTGCAATGCGGCTTATGCCGGGCGACGTGCCCCGAGAAAGTGATTACGCTTAAGCCGCAGATCGATTTTCGCGCGGCGACGGCATCGAGCCATGTCGTCAAACAGGAAGATCCATTCCTTTGCATCCGCTGCGGCACTCCGTTCGGAGTCAAAAGCACGGTCGAGCGAGTAGCGGCCAAGCTTGAGGGCAAGCATTGGATGTACAAGGATTCCAAGCACCGGCTCGACCTGGTGAAAATGTGCGCGGACTGTCGCGTTCAGGTGACGGCGGAGGAGAACTTTGATCCGTTCGGTGCGCCGCAGCGGCCGCGGCTGCGCACTACGGAAGATTATTTGCGCGCGCGCCGGGAAAACGGCGAGAGCTGATGCTTGGGGTCACGGGATGAAGAAGAGCGGATCGCAGAAGAGCAAGTCTTCTTCTGAAAAGTCTCCTTCTCAGCTGATAGACGCGAGAATCAAGGAGCTGGGCGACTGGCGAGGCGAGATGCTGGGCAGGCTTCGTAGCTTGGTCAAAGAAGCCGATCCGGAAGTCGTCGAGGAATGGAAGTGGCGGGGGGTTCCGGTGTGGTCGCACGCCGGATTGATCTGCACCGGTGAGACGTACAAGAACGTCGTGAAAATGACCTTCGCCAAAGGGGCGGCTCTGCAGGATCCCTCGGGCCTCTTCAACGCCAGCCTTGAAGGCAACACAAGACGCGCCATCGACTTCCACGAGGGCGTGAAGATCAACGAAAAGGCATTGCAGGCGCTCATTCGCGCCGCCGTGGCCCTGAACAAGTCCAAACAAAAGCGGTAGCGACAAAACAAGGAGCGGGCGAAAGCGCCGCCGCCGGAGCCCGCGCGGGACGCGGGCTCACGGCCGACGATAAGGATTTACCGTTGCAGCCGATTCAAATTCGTGAAGGCTTCGCCAAGTGGCGAAGGCGAAGGCGGCAAAGGTCATAACCCACGCGGCAACCGCAATCCATAACATCGCGCTTGAGATTGGGCGCAATGACGGAAAGTGACTCACCAACGCGAACCGTAGTGTTGCCGCGGAATACATACCGAGCGGGAACACGAAACTCCATAAGAGTATAAACCAGGGGTACGCGACGGACGACGTGCTTCCAAATTCCTAGCAGGGCTAACAAAGGAATCCACAACGTCGCCCAGGCCCATACGATCGGGGTAACGCCGTCGACGAATGGCCGCACAATGTGCAGATAAGGAAGCCCGCTCTCAGTATCCATCAGCATTGATCCTGCATTGGCGCTAATCGCAGCCGCACCCATGACAACCCACAGTGCGGGCGTGAGATCGTCGGGTCGAACTTCGAAAAACAAGAGGCGATAGGTGAACAGCACCGCGTAAATTACATACAGTCCGAGTCCGACGCCCCATAGCACATAAATGAGTATGACAATCGCGGCGTCAAAATTTTCCATCCCTGGTGCGAGCGCCGCCCCCAAAACCACGAGCGATTGGGTACCTACGATCGCAAGGAGCCATCCGCCCTGCATCACGGCGGCGCCGCTGCCGGCATTGAAGAAAATCCAAACCGCGAAACTAAAATAAAACAGGATAAGCCAAGTCAAGAGACTGAATAACCAGAGATAAAAAGCCAAGGCTGTGAAGCCGCGCAGGTACATTCCCTCGCCGAGAACATTGCTCCCTGCAATCAACGTAAAAAAGGAAAAGGCAAGCTGGGGGTTTACCAGATCGGATCGTAGCGCGCGCGGAAATCTCACGGCGCGCAAGATCGTCAACATTGCTAGCCAGAAATAAGCCAGACCGTTAATGGCGAACAAGAGATCGGAAAATTCGCGAAAATTTTCGGCGAGCAGTGCGTTCGAGATAATTCCGGTAGCCATGACGAACGCAAAGCAGCCAGGATATAGCGTTTCAATTTGGCTGCCGGTCCATGCAAGCAATCGATCCGAAATTGTGTGCAAGCGAGTTCTCCTTATCCTCGCCAAATTGGGCTGCAGGTGCAGCAAAAGTTGGCAACGGTTCGGGATGTACTGCGTTCATCCTAAGGGTCGTGAAAGAGGCTCACTAGGATGCCGATGCCCAACATGAACAACCGAACCCGGTTTCACATCGGGTATTGGCTCATCGCCTTGGTCGGTCTTCTGGTATTGCAATATTTCTATACGAATATGCAGCAGGTTGCGTCGATACCCTACAGCCAGTTCGAACAGCTGTTGCACGCAGGCAAAATTGCCCAAGTCGGCGTGTCGGACCGGTATATCCAAGGCAAGCTCAAGGAACCGCTGCCGAGCGGCAAAAGTCAGTTCGTGACCACACGGGTCGACCCGCAATTTGCCGACGAGCTGCAAAAATACGGTGTGACCTATACCGGCGAGGTGGAAAGCACGTTCGCGCAAACGATTTTGTCATGGATCATCCCGACCGCGTTGATCTTCGGCTTATGGATGCTCCTGGCACGGCGAATGAGCGGCGGCGGGCTCATGTCGATCGGTAAAAGCAGAGCCAAGATTTATGTCGAATCCGATACCGGGGTGCGATTTGATGACGTGGCCGGCGTTGACGAAGCTAAGGACGAACTGCTTGAAGTCGTCGAATTCCTGAAAAACCCCGAGCAACATAGCAGGCTTGGCGGGCGCATGCCGAAAGGCATCCTGCTTATCGGCCCTCCCGGCACAGGAAAGACGCTGTTGGCCAAAGCCGTCGCCGGACAGGCGAAGGTGCCGTTCTTTTCCATCTCAGGGTCCGAGTTCGTCGAAATGTTCGTTGGCGTTGGCGCCGCGCGTGTGCGAGACCTATTCGAGCAGGCGCGCACTAGGGCACCCACTATTATCTTCATCGATGAACTGGATGCGCTTGGCCGCGTCCGTGGCTTCGGTCTTTACGGCGGCCATGACGAGAAGGAGCAGACGCTCAATCAGCTGCTGGTCGAAATGGACGGCTTCGATTCGCGCAGTGGGCTCGTCATTTTAGCGGCAACCAATCGTCCGGAGATTCTGGATCCCGCGCTGCTACGCGCCGGACGCTTTGACCGCCAGGTCCTGGTCGATCGGCCTGACAAAAGAGGGCGCGCTGACATCGTTCGCGTCCACGTCAAAAATACCAAACTCGCAAACGACGTTGATCCAGATAAGGTTGCGGCGCTCACGCCAGGCTTTACCGGTGCGGATTTAGCGAATCTCGTCAACGAGGCGACGCTCTTGGCGACGCGGCATGGCGGCGATGCGGTAACCATGGACGATTTCAGCAACGCGGTCGAACGCATGGTCGCCGGCCTCGAAAAGCGCAACCGTTTGCTCAATCCCAAGGAGCGCGAGATCGTCGGCTATCACGAGATGGGTCATGCCCTGGTTGCGATGTCATTGCCTGGAACTGACCCCGTGCACAAAGTTTCCATCATCCCGCGTGGCGTCGGCGCGCTGGGTTACACCATCCAGCGCCCAACTGAGGATCGCTTCCTGATGACGCGCGAGGAGCTGGAGAACAAAATGACGGTCCTGCTAGGCGGCCGCGCCGCGGAATTGACGGTGTTCGGACAT
>JBPYFG010000310.1:0-2369 GCA_051986365.1 Xanthobacteraceae bacterium | reverse complement strand
CTCGACGTGCCGTTCACCATGGCCGACGCGACCACGCTCACCGAAGCCGGATACGTCGGCGAGGATGTCGAAAACATCATCCTCAAGCTGTTGCAATCCGCCGATTACAACGTCGAACGGGCCCAGCGCGGGATCGTCTATATCGACGAGATCGACAAGATCAGTCGCAAATCCGACAACCCATCGATCACCCGCGACGTATCGGGCGAGGGCGTGCAGCAGGCGCTGCTCAAGATCATGGAAGGCACCATTGCATCGGTGCCGCCGCAGGGTGGGCGCAAGCATCCGCAGCAGGAATTCCTGCAGGTCGACACCACCAACATATTGTTTGTTTGCGGCGGGGCCTTTGCCGGGCTCGAGAAGATCATTTCCGCGCGCGGGCGCTCGACCTCGATCGGCTTCAGCGCGAAGGTATTGGCGCCCGAGGATCGTAAGGCCGGCGAGATTTTCCGCGAGGTGGAGCCGGAGGACCTCCTGAAGTACGGCCTCATTCCCGAATTCGTCGGCCGGCTGCCGGTCGTTGCCACGCTCGAGGATCTCGACGAGCCCTCGCTCAAGCTCATTCTGACCCAGCCCAAGAACGCGCTGGTCAAGCAATACCAGCGGCTGTTCGAGATGGAATCGATCGATCTCACGCTGGCCGAGGAGGCGCTGGGCGCCATCGCCCGCAAGGCCATCGACCGCAAGACCGGCGCGCGCGGGCTGCGCTCCATCATGGAAGGCATCCTGCTCGACACCATGTTCGACCTGCCGAGCCTCGAAGGCGTTGAGGAGGTCGTGATCTCGAAAGAGGTAGTCGAGGGCACCGCACGGCCGCTCTACATCTACGCCGATCGGGCCGATCGGACCGGCGACGCGAGCGCCTGAGGCCGCTGCAACCGCAAGGCGTAACCAGCGCGGCCGATTCGCCTAAAGTCGATGCCGAACGCGCCCGTCGGAACGCGCTATTTCCTTGAATTTCCGCGTTTACTTGACACCCGCGCGAGCCGTCGCCACCTATGGTGCTAGCGAAAAATCGTGCGAAGGATCCCTTCTCCGGGGAGGGTGTGGTACCCCACCCTGCGGCGCACGGCGGGACGCCGTGTCTCCCTTCCCGGCCCACCCCGGCACTCGAACCGTGACGCCGCACCTGCGGGTTACGGGCGAGGGGCACAACAATAAGGAATTCGGGCCATGACCAGCGCAAAGCCAAAGCCCCCTCTCATTCCCGGCCAGACTCGGGCCTACCCGGTGCTGCCGCTGCGCGACATCGTCGTCTTCCCGCACATGATCGTTCCGCTCTTCGTCGGGCGCGAAAAATCGATCAAGGCGCTCGAAGAGGTGATGCGCTCCGACACGTTTATCCTCTTGGCAACCCAGAAGAACGCCTCGGACGATGATCCGGCGACCGGAGCCATCTACGAGATCGGCACGCTCGCCAACGTGCTGCAGTTGCTCAAGCTGCCGGACGGCACCGTTAAGGTCTTGGTCGAGGGAGCCGCGCGCGCCAAGGTCGAGCGTTATACCGATCGCGCCGACTATTACGAGGCGGAGGCGCTCGTGCTGGCGGATTCGACCGGCGAGCAGGTCGAGGCCGAGGCGCTGGCGCGCTCGGTCATCAACGAGTTCGAGAATTATGTGAAGCTGAACAAGAAGGTGTCGCCCGAGGTGGTCGGCGTGGTCCAGCAGATCGAGGACTATGCCAAGCTTGCCGACACTGTCGCTTCGCATCTTGCGGTCAAGATTCCCGACAAGCAGCTCATTTTGGAGACGCCGTCCGTCACCGAGCGGCTGGAGAAAGTGCTCGGTCTGATGGAGAGCGAAATCTCCGTGCTGCAGGTCGAGAAGCGCATCCGCACCCGCGTCAAGCGGCAGATGGAGAAGACCCAGCGCGAGTACTACCTCAACGAGCAGATGAAGGCGATCCAGAAGGAGCTCGGCGACGAGGAGGGTAAGGACGAACTCGCCGAGATCGAGGACAAGATCAAGAAGACGAAGCTCTCGAAGGAGGCGCGCGAGAAAGCCACTCACGAGCTCAAGAAGCTACGCCAGATGTCGCCGATGTCGGCGGAGGCGACGGTCGTGCGCAACTATCTGGACTGGCTATTGTCGATCCCCTGGAACAAGAAGACGAAGGTCAAGAAGGACCTCAAGCTCGCCCAGGAGATCCTCGACAACGATCACTTCGGCCTGGAAAAGGTCAAGGAGCGCATCGTCGAATATCTGGCGGTCCAGCAGCGCGCCAATAAGCTCACCGGCCCGATTCTGTGCCTCGTGGGGCCGCCCGGCGTCGGCAAGACCTCCCTCGGCAAGTCGATTGCTCGCGCGACCGGCCGCGACTTCGTGCGCGTGTCGCTCGGCGGCGTGCGCGACGAGGCCGAAATCCGCGG
>JBPYFG010000309.1:0-3683 GCA_051986365.1 Xanthobacteraceae bacterium | reverse complement strand
TTGCCGCGGTTGCTATAGGCCATGGCGTTGTTGGGCTCGAGGCGGATCGCCTCGCTATGCGCCGCAATGGACTCATCGATGCGCCCGAGCGAGCGGAGCGCATTGCCGCGTCCGGTGTGAGCGCCGGCCGATTTGGGATCGTACCGGATGGACTGATCGAAATCGGCCAGAGCCAGCTCGTACTTCTGCGCGCGCCGATACATGCTGCCGCGCTGCAGGAAGGCCATTGAACGGTCGTCGGCGTTGCCGCCTCCAGAATTGATCAGTCTGGTGCAGGCCTGGAGGACGCGATCGACCGATTTCGGATCGAGCTGAATGTCGGCCACCGGCATCATGCATCCAGATGGATTAAGGCCGCCGTCGGAAGTGGTAGCTTTTTCGGGTTTGGACTGCGCGGCATCCTTGGGAGCTCCGATTTCCCGCAATGCATCGAGAGCTGGCTGGAAACCGGGCGCCATTTGCAGCGCCAGCTTGATCGCGGCGAGAGCACCCGCATCATCACCGAGCCCGTGCATCGCGAGCCCACGGTTCACAAAGGCGAGCGGTTGATTAGGGTCGAGGTCGAGCGCCTTGTCGTTGTCCGAGAGCGCGCGCAGATTCTCTCTCACCAGAAGGAGGGCAGTGCCGCGATCAAGGTAGACCACGCCGTCGTTCGGGTTCAGCCGGATTGCCGTGTCAAAATCGGCAATCGCGCCGGCGAAATCCTGCGTCATGAGTCTTATCTGCCCTCGGCCCTTCCATCCGCCGGGGTTGTCGGGGGCGAGCCGGATCGCCTGGCCATAATCATCGGCAGCACGCGCCAACTCGTTCTTATTGCGCAACGCGTCGCCGCGATTGAGATAAGCGCCGGCCTCGTTCGGGCTGAGCTTAATCCATTCATCGTAGTCGGCGATGGCGTGATCGTAGTCGCGTTTGCGGTAATAGGCATAGCCGCGCGGAGCGTAAATCGTGGCCCCGCCGTTTGGGTGCAACCGCAGCACCTCGCTATAGTCTGCTATGGCGCGGTCGTAGTGGCCGAGCTTTGATTCCGCGCCAGCACGGACGAAAAAAGCGAGCGGCAAATTCGGCTCGAGCCGGAGCGCGTTCTCGGCATCAGCCATGGCGCGTTGCGGCTGGTTAGAAACGGTCCAGAAATTAGCGCGGTTGACATAGCCCGGCGCATAGTCGGGGGCGATCTTGATGGCTTGATCGAGATCCTTCTGGGCTTGATCGAGAACGCGCTTGAGGGTGAAGGCGAAGCCACGCTGCGCATAGGCGGCTGCCAGTTCGCGGCCGTGCGCCTGCCCGGAGTCGATGATGGCCGAACAGCCCTTCACCCGATCATCGATCGTGCTGTCCGGCC
Organism: Xanthobacteraceae bacterium; assembly: GCA_051986365.1. Lineage (GTDB taxonomy): Bacteria > Pseudomonadota > Alphaproteobacteria > Rhizobiales > Xanthobacteraceae > BOG-931. The sequence goes on along the minus strand of JBPYFG010000309.1, from coordinate 2,341 downwards.
CGTTGCAGAGTTGTTGCGGGTCGTCGCTCTGTGCTGCCGCCGGCAGCACGGTCCCCGCGCCGATGAGCACGACCGAAATAGTCGCAGCCATTGGCAGCAAAGATCGCCATGGCGGCAAAGCCAGTCTCCTAGGAGGAGGTTCGTCGGACATTGAATCGCTCTCCAGCGCTTTGCCCCGCTTTCCGACCTTCAACAGTCAATTGTAAGTCGGCAAAATCGCCTGCGCTATTGGTTCTGCGTTGCCTAGTTGAATGAAATCGCGTCGTCGCATCGCCTTCCCGAATCCAGGCCGAGTCAAACTCGGCAAGCTGCAATGCGTAGCCCAGTCACGGCAGCAACTCCTGGACGGCGCGCGCCGCCTCGTTGATGGCGAGATGTGCATAGGCGTCGCCCCCGGCGTCGGAATTGGCGATGGCAACGCGGCCAAACGGCTGCCGCGCCATTTTGAGAACGCGATCGTCATAGTCGTCGGGATCGAACAGCGAATTCGCCACATAGCCGTAGCCGTGCGGCCAGCGATTGACCGTGATCGCCGCGATATCGCGCCCGCTGTCAAAGCCGCCGGGACCGAGCATCCGGTCGAGAGAATCGCGAATGTGCGTCTCAAAATCTGCGAAGGTCATCGCCAAGAGCTTGGCCTGGCCGATGTGAAATTGCGTACGCGCGTCGAGACCGGAATTCGGCGCGCCAGGCACGTGGACGAGGTGCAAGACGATCGGCTCCGCCGGATCGCGCGGATGCCGATAGCCGCCGAGATCGACCGGAAAGTCGAGCGCGACATGGCTGAAGAAACCCATCGGCGCCGCAATGTCGGAGACCTTGAGCGCGAGCCAGGGCTGCCAGTTGCGCACGACGACATTGGTGTATACGAGCGGCGTCTTGACGTTGAGCGTCAACGCCTCGCGCTGCGCCTGCGGCAGGTCTGGCATCAAATAAGGAATCATCATGTGAAAACAGCCGAGGACGGCGTGTTTCGCCGTCACGCGATGCGGTGCGCCGGCATTGACATAGCCGATGCTGACGGCGTCGTCGCGTTGCCTTACATCGATGACCGTCGACTGCAGGCGAATGCGCACGTTGTTGCCGGCGCGATCGAGCGCGCCATAGTCGAAGCCCGCGAGCACGACGTCATCCATTGTGCTGCCAGATGCGACGCCCGGAACCAGCGCACGCACCAGAAGCCGCGCCAGCGAGGCATTGCCGTCGGGGAAGTGATAAATGTACGGCTCGCTCCATTCCGGATGATCGTCAGCGGGAAGTTTCAATCCGGCGAAACCGGGATAGCCGAAGCTGCGTAGATCGAGCGCCGAAACGGCATCGCAGCCAAGGCCGAAAAAGCCGAGCGGGCGGCCCTGAAAGCAGTTGGCAACTTCGTCGCTGCAGCCGCAGATCTTAACCAGGTAATCCCGGTAACTCGTGGTCTTGAGAATTTTGGTTTTTTCTTGCGTTGACTTGCCGGCCAGCGGATCGCGCGCGGCATCGTAGAGCGACAGTAATTGCTGCTTGCTGGCATCGGCAATTGGCATGGACGCGACGAAGCCTGCCAGCTGAGCGCCGGAACCGACGCCCCGCGACAACAGCGCATCGCCGACAACGAGCGCGTCACGGCCGAAGGTTTCGCGATCGAAAAACACGCCGCGCGACAGACCGAGCGAGGCATAGAAGCCGCGGTCAAACGCGGTGTTGAACCGGGAGATTTCGACGCCGAGATCGCGCAGGAGACCCTTGGCGACGTCGCTCCACAATGTTTTTGGCGACTGAATCGATTGACTGCCGCCATAGCCGATCAGTGTGCGCGGCCCGGCGGCGAACTCGTTGCGCTTGGCGTGGCCGCCGAAATCGTCGTGATTGTCGAGAATGAGAATGCGGGCCGCTGCACCGACGGCGCGGCGATAGAACCATGCGGCGGCAAGGCCACTGATGCCGCCGCCGACCACAACCAGATCGTAAGTCTCTTCGCTTGGCGCATCGTCGATGCCGAAACGCCGGCCCTCGCGCGCGAAGGCATGCGCGACTTCGAACGAGCCGGGATGCTGACCGCGCATGCCAGTCAGTGCCGGCGGATAGAGCGCGGGCGCCGCTGCGATTTGTTCGGCCGGAGTCAAGCCACCGGCGATCGTCAGCGCGGTACCGCCGAGAAAGTCACGGCGTGAGATGGATGGCATTCGACAAGTTCGCTTTAGGGGCGTGTCGCGGCCGCCTTTCGCGGCACGCCGGTTTCGCCAAGTTCGGCGAAAATTTCCTCATTGTGCTGGCCCAGCATCGGCGGCGGTGTGTCGATGCGCGGGCCGCCATGCGCGAAGGTGAACGCGGCGAGCGGCACGGACAATTCGCCTTGGAG
>JBPYFG010000308.1:0-2943 GCA_051986365.1 Xanthobacteraceae bacterium | reverse complement strand
CCGCGAAGAATGCGATCGCCCCGGCGCCGAAGGCGAGCGCCGGAACAGCGATGAAGGTGTAGGCGGTATAGAGGTCGCCGCCGATCAGAAACCAGGTGATGATGGTGCCGAAGCGCCGGCCGCCGAGACCCCATTCGTGCAACAGATCGAGATCGCCCTTGCGCCAATGCGCCGCGATAAAGCCCAGGACGGTGATGAGGGCAAACAGCAGTATGAAGATGATAAGGGCGACCCAATTGATTTCCTGCACGGCATCTCTCCCGATTTTCTTCTTTCCTTAAGCACCGATCCCGATCGTTGACGCGACGAATGAAGCGTTGTAGACGCGGCTTATTCGTCGGTCGCGAAATAAACGATCGCGGTAAGGATGGCTCCGATTATCACCCAGAGCATCTGATACCAGTAGAAGAACGGAATGCCGATCCAGGTCGGGTCGACCCTGTTGTAGAAGGAGACCCATAGGCTGACGATGAATTGGATCACAAAAAGCAGATACCACCAGCTCCATCCGGAGCGTTGGCTTCCTCGACCAGTGTTTTGCGGATTCATTGCAGCCCTCGATGATTCAATCCCCACGGAGCTTCTAACCACTCCTTGAGCCGGACAATAACCCCTAACGGTGGGTAATCAATACGATTTAGATGCCGCACTGCAGCGTTGCGCATCAGCCCGCCGGCCCAATCGCGTACGCTATTACGGTCGCTGCGCGGCAACGCGGAGAAAGCATTGGAACATTCAGCCGCCATTGAAGTCGCCAAGCATACATTGATGTCCGGCGGCCTGATCTTGGCTTTCGGAACGGTTGCCGGTTTGCTCGCGCAGAGGGCAAGAATTCCCGATGTGGCCGCATTTCTTCTGAGCGGCATGGTGATTGGCCCACAAGCCTTGGGGCTGGTCGACATCAAAGCTGATTCCGCGTTGTACCAAGTCCTCCTGCTGTTCGGCGCGAGCTACATTCTGTTCGACGGCGGCGCATCGATCCGTTTCGCCGTGATTAAGGAGGTTTGGATTACGATCGTCCTGATCGCTACGGTTGGTGTGGTGATTACCGCAGTCATCACCAGTGTGGCGGCATACTGGATTCTCGGCGTCCCGTGGATCGTGGCGGCGTTGCTCGGCGCGACGATCGCTTCGACCGACCCGGCCAGTTTGATTCCTATGTTCCGCAGGTTCACATTCGCGACCGCGTCGCGCAGACAATAATGGGTGAGTCGGCATTCGATGACGCGACGGGGGCGATTCTCACCTTTGGTGTGTTGGCGGCGGCGATGGGCACAGGTGAATTTTCGCTGCACGCGTCTTTGCTCAATTTGTTGGCGGAAGCGGCGATCGGCGTCGCTGCCGGAGTCGTGCTCGGCTATCTCGGCGCGCTCCTGATCGCGCATGAACGTTGGGGATTTTTCTTCGAATACGCGCCGGTCGTGACCATCATGGCCGTCATCGGCGCTTATTTCGCCGCCGATAGGCTGCGCGCCAGCGGATTCATGGCAGTGTTCGTCTTCGGCATCATGCTGGGCAATAAGGACTCGTTTGGCTTCAGAATGGGCGAGGCCGAAGCGCAGCGGCTCGATCAATATGTCGAGACGACCGCCTTCATCATGCGCCTGTTCATTTTCATCCTGCTCGGCAGTCAGGTCGATTTCGGCCTGATTGAATCGCTACCTGGTGGGCGGTATCGTCGTGGTGCTCATTTTCATGTTCGTGGCACGGCCAGTCACGGTCTTCGCTTGCGCGCTGCCCGACCGCCGCGCGCGATGGAGTCTCAACGAGATGCTGTTCATGTGCTGGACACGCGAGACCGGCGTCATTCCCGCGGCGCTCGCTGGGATCTTGCTCGGCATGAAAGCGCCCGGTGCGACAATGATCGCGTCCGTCACGTTCATCGCGATCCTAATGACGATCCTCATTCAGGCGCCGACGACTCGGTGGTTGGCAAGCAAATTGGCGCTTCTGGCAGAGCACAAAAAAAGCTGATCGCAGCTATCGGCGGAACGCAGGCGCCGCACGAGAAATTGGGTTTGCCGCGTTTTCGCTCAGGAAATTGGAGCGGGCGAAGGGAATCGAACCCTCGACATACAGCTTGGGAAGCTGTCGTTCTACCACTGAACTACGCCCGCGCTTCACCCAGCATAGCGAAGGCGCGCTGCCAGCGGCAAGGAGCGAAAGCGCGGCCACAGGCGATCAGTCGCGGCCGAATTGCTTGCGCAATTCGCCCTTGGCGCGCTCCAGGGTTTTGCGCCGGCTGGCCGGCAGGTTCTTGCCGGCGCGATTGATGTAGAAGGTCAACATCGACAGGGCCGAGCGGTAAGGATCGGCTTTGCGCCGGCGGCTGCGTTCGGCCGAGCGTTTCAGCGACGCCGCGATGCGCTTTGGATCGCGTTTGGTGAAGACGCCGCGGTCAAGATCGAGGGCATCGCTTTCCCGCGTCACCCGCGCCGACCAGCGCCGGTCGCGCGATCCGCTGTGCGCGGATTTGCGCCGGGCGGTTTTTCGTTGCAACCGCCGCGACGATTTGGCCGCCGATTTCCGAGCCGATGTTCGCGCAGATTTTCGAATCATGGCAAGCATCCGAAGCCAAGTGGCTTTCAAGAAGCAATGACCGGCGCGGCGGCTTTGTTCCAGCGAGCGGTCGGCGGGACCGCTATTCGGCGGCGATGGCGTGCGCGGCCGTGTTTGCGAGGCCGGCAATGCACTTCGCCAGCGCCTCGCCCTCCGGATCGAGCAAGGCCGCAGCGCGCGCGTTGGCAATACCATCAATCGCCTGCGCCAGCGGCATAGCGTCCGCCAAAGCCGGCGTCGCGATGTGCTTGACGATCTGATCGTAATTACCGCTGCCGCGCCGATGGGTATCGCCATAGCCTTTGATGAGGCCCGCACATTCGGCGATTTCGATCGCGAGTTCGCCGGAGCGCGCGGCCGCTTGCACGATCAGCCGCAGCCACG
>JBPYFG010000307.1:0-2280 GCA_051986365.1 Xanthobacteraceae bacterium | reverse complement strand
GATCGAAGATCAGGATGCCGCGGCGGTCATGCGAGCGTGCAACGTCGATTTGCAAAAGCTGCGCCGCAGGTTGGTCGCCTACCTCGAATCCGAGCTGGACAATCTGGTCACCGATGGCGCGGAGGATTCAAAGCCGACCGCCGGATTCCAGCGTGTGATTCAGCGCGCCGTCATCCAAGTGCAATCGTCCGGGCACGAAGAGGTGACCGGCGCCAACGTGCTGGTCGCGATCTTCGCTGAGCGCGAGAGCCATGCCGCGTACTTCCTGCAAGAGCAGGACATGACCCGCTACGACGCGGTCAATTACATCAGCCACGGCATCGCCAAGCGGCCGGGCATGTCGGAAGCGCGGCCGGTGCGGGGCGCCGACGAGGACAACGACACCAAATCCGGCGACGAGCCGAAGAAGACGGGCGATGCGCTCGATGCCTATTGCGTCAACCTCAACAAGAAGGCGCGCGAGGGCAAGATCGATCCGCTGATCGGCCGCGAATCCGAGATCAGCCGCACCATCCAGGTGCTGTGCCGGCGGCAAAAGAATAATCCGCTGTTCGTGGGCGAAGCCGGTGTCGGCAAGACCGCCATCGCCGAGGGTCTGGCGCGCCGCATCGTCCAAGGCGAAGTCCCCGACGTGTTGCGCAATTCCACCATCTTCTTGCTCGACATGGGCACGCTGCTTGCCGGGACGCGCTACCGCGGCGATTTCGAAGAACGGCTCAAGCAGGTTATCAAGGAACTCGAAGCCTATCCGGGCGCGATCCTCTTCATCGACGAGATCCACACCGTGATTGGCGCCGGCGCTACCTCCGGCGGTTCAATGGATGCATCCAATCTGCTCAAACCAGCATTGGCGTCGGGCACGGTGCGTTGCATCGGCTCGACCACCTACAAGGAATACCGGCAGTATTTCGAGAAGGATCGAGCGCTGGTCCGCCGCTTCCAGAAGATCGATGTCAACGAGCCGACTATCCCCGACGCCATCGAAATCCTCAAAGGGCTGAAACCCTATTTCGAGGATTATCACAAGCTCAAATACACCAGCGATGCGATCAAAGCGGCGGTCGAACTGTCGTCGCGCCACATCCATGACCGCAAGCTGCCCGACAAAGCGATCGACGTGATCGACGAATCCGGCGCGGCGCAAATGCTGCTGCCGGAAAACCGGCGCAAGCGCACCATCGGATTAAAGGAAATCGAGACCACGATCGCGACCATGGCGCGGATTCCGCCAAAGGCGGTTTCCAAGGACGATGCCGAGGTGCTCAGGAATCTTGAGGAAACGCTCAAGCGCGTGGTCTACGGCCAGGACAAGGCGATCGAAGCGCTGTCGGGTTCGATCAAGCTTGCCCGCGCTGGGCTGCGCGAGCCGGAAAAGCCGATCGGCTGTTACCTGTTTTCCGGTCCGACCGGCGTCGGCAAGACCGAGGTCGCCAAGCAGCTCGCCATCGCCATGGGCGTCGAGCTGATCCGCTTCGATATGTCGGAATATATGGAGCCCCACACCGTGTCGCGGTTGATCGGCGCGCCGCCTGGCTATGTCGGCTTCGATCAGGGCGGACTCCTCACCGACGGCGTCGACCAGCATCCGCACTGCGTGCTCCTGCTCGACGAGATCGAAAAAGCGCATCCGGATGTGTTCAACGTGCTCCTGCAGATCATGGACCACGGCAAGCTGACCGATCACAACGGCAAGCAGGTCGTCTTCCGCAACGTCATCCTGATCATGACAACCAATGCCGGCGCCTCGGATATGGCGCGGGCCGCGTTCGGCTTCACGCGGACCAAGCGCGAAGGCGACGACATGGAGGCGATCACGCGCCTGTTCGCGCCGGAATTCCGCAACCGGCTCGACGCGATCATCACCTTTGCGCACCTGTCGCCGGAGATCATCAAGATGGTGGTCGAGAAATTCGTGCTGCAGCTCGAAGCGCAACTCGCCGACCGCGATGTCACCATCGAGCTGACCGACGAAGCGACCAAATGGCTGATCGCCAACGGCTACGACGAGCTGATGGGCGCGCGGCCGATGGCGCGGGTGATCCAGGAGCACATCAAGAAGGCGCTCGCCGACGAAGTGCTGTTCGGACGCCTAAAGACCGGCGGCCACGTGCGGGTCGTTGTCGTCACCGACGAGGCCGGCAACAGCAAGCTCAGCTTCGACTATCCGGACGGGCCGGTGAAGCCGCGGCAGGAAAAATTGGGCGAACCGCGCCGCGTCAAGGCGAAGCGCCGGTCCACTCCGCGGCGCAAGCCGTCTGGCCCACGTCGCAACGACACGCC
>JBPYFG010000306.1:0-2342 GCA_051986365.1 Xanthobacteraceae bacterium | reverse complement strand
GCATGCTGGAGCTTGGCGGCAACATCTATTTCACCGCCAAGCTCGGCGCCACCGACGGCCATTCGTTTCAGCATCTCGCCGCGCTGATGACGGGCTCGACGCAGCAGGACTACGCCGCGATGATGCTTGGCGGCGGTCGCTCGGTCGAAGGCAATCGCTCGCGCTCGGGCAAGAATGCGCCCTCCAAACATCTGCGCGCCGCGGGCGGCGGCGCTAAAAAATCCGCGTCCACGAAGCGCAAAGCCAAACCGCAGTCGAAAACCAGATCAGCAAAACGGAAGTAAAGCCGTGGCCAGAATCGTCGCAGGGATAGGTTCGTCGCACGTGCCCGCTATCGGCGCGGCGCTGGACAATGGGAAAACCGAGGAGCCGTATTGGAAGCGGATCTTCTCGGGCTTCGAGAAGTCGCAAGAATGGATGCGCGAAACCAGGCCCGATGTCGCGATCATCGTCTACAACGACCACGCCTCGGCGTTCTCGGTCGAGATGATTCCGACTTTCGCGCTTGGCTGCGCGGCGGAATTTCCGCCGGCTGACGAAGGTTGGGGCCCGCGCCCAGTGCCGGTGGTGAAAGGCCATCCGGCGCTCGCCTCGCATATCGCGCAATCGGTCATTCTCGACGAGTTCGATCTGACCATCTGCAACAAGATGGAGGTCGATCACGGCATGACGGTGCCGATGAATTTATTGTTCGGCAAGGTCGAGAAAAGCGGACATTGGCCGTGTCCGGTCATTCCGCTCGCGGTAAACGTCGTGATGTATCCGCCGCCGACCGGACACCGTTGCTTCATGCTCGGGCGCGCTATCCGCAAGGCGGTGGAATCCTATCCGGAAGATCTCAAGGTGGTGATCTTCGGTACCGGCGGCTTGTCGCACCAGATTTCCGGGCCGCGTGCCGGCCTTATCAACAGCAAGTGGGACAAGAACTTCCTCGATAATCTCTCGAATAATGCCCAAAAGCTCGTCAAGATTCCGCATATCGATTACATGCGCGAAGCCGGCGCCGAAGGCATCGAAATGGTGATGTGGCTGATCATGCGCGGCGCGCTCGACGACAGGGTCGACGAGGTCTACCGATTCTACACGGTGCCGGCGTCGAACACGGCGGTCGGTCACATTATTCTGGCCAATCGCGGCCGCGGCGGCGCGCGCAAATCCGCAACCAAGCCCAAGCGCGCGGCCGGCAAGCTCAAACGCGCCGCGGCGCGGGTGAGGGCGGATCGCGTCCACAGTTGATCGAATACGGGCGTCATGCCCGGCCCGTGCCGGGCATCCACGTCTTGAGGCCGATGAGCGCAAAGACGCGGATGGCCGGGACAAGCCCGGCCATGACGTTGAAAGACGGCAATAATTCCGGGCAATTTCGAGAGGTCAGCGATGAAAATCTGCGTAGCGGGACAAGGTGCGTTCGGGCAAAAGCATCTCGATGCGCTCAAGCGCATTCCCGAAGTCGAAGTGACGTCGCTGGTCGGCGGCAACCAGGATGCGACCGCGCAGGTCGCCAAGAAATACGGCATTGCGCATTACTCCGGCGAATTGTCCGAAGGCATCAAGCGCGCCGACGCCGTGATCCTCACCACGCCGACCAAGATGCATTTCCGTCAGGGCGAGCAGGTCATGCGCGCCGGCAAACATGTGCTGGTCGAGATTCCGATCACCGACAGCGTCGAGGACGCCGAAGCGCTCGTTAAAATCGCCAAGGAGACCGGCGTCACCGCCATGGGTGGTCACGTGCGGCGCTTTAATCCCAGCCACCAATGGGTGCACAAGCGCATCCAGAAGGGCGAGTTGAAGGTCCAGCAGATGGACGTGCAGACTTATTTCTTCCGCCGCAAAAATATCAACGCTGCCGGCCAGCCGCGAAGCTGGACCGACCATCTGCTCTGGCATCACGCCGCGCACACGATCGATTTGTTTCAATATCAGGCCGGCGAAACCATTTCCGATTGCTATGCGGTGCAGGGCCCGATCCACCCGCAGCTTAACATCGCGATGGATATGGGCATCGTGGCGAAGACGCCGTCCGGCGCGGTGCTGACCTTGTCGCTGTCGTTCAACAATGACGGGCCGCTCGGCTCGTTCTTCCGCTACATCTGCGACAACGGCACCTACAAGGCCTATTACGACGATCTGTCCGACGGCAAGGACAACAAGATCGATCTGTCCAAGGTCGACGTTTCGATGGACGGCATTGAGCTCGAAGACCGCGAATTCATCGCCGCCATCAAACAAAAGCGCGAGCCGAACGCCAGCCTCGCCCAGCTCCTGCCGTGCATGCACGTGCTCGACCGGCTCGAGAAAATCATCGATCCGCAGCGCCAAGCGCACGCTTGAAGGCACAA
>JBPYFG010000305.1:0-4080 GCA_051986365.1 Xanthobacteraceae bacterium | reverse complement strand
ACACGATCGCCAGACTCACGATCCCGCTCATTGCGCTCATGCCCTCGCGGGCGACAATCGCGCGGATCTGTGCGACCAAGCCTTCGCGCAGGCGTTTCTTGAATTCCGCTAACCAGAGCCGCAGATTGTAGCTGTTGCCGGCAAAGACGTTGTCCCACGCCGTGTAGCCTTGCGCGGTCACGCGGTTGTTCATGCGCTGGTTTTCGAGATAGGCATGCGCGATCGGCTTTTGCAGGATCCACTGCATCAGCAACAGCGCACCCAATGCGCCCACATACGCAAACGGCAGGCTGATGTCGATCTCGGCGCCAAGCACCAGCGCATTGAAGACGAGCCCGAGAAGCAGCTTCAGCGCGAATTCCAGTTCGTACATCACGTTGAAGAAGCACTGAAAGGTCTCGCCGGTAAGGAACGGCTCCACTTGTTCGCGCGCGGGCTTTTCGTTGAGCAGTTTGACTTTGCCGCGGTTCTCGCGCGCGAAACGCAGCATGAATTTGCCAAAGCCGCGATAGCCAGCGCGCTCGGCGAAAATCCAGCTGATCACGCCGACGACGTAGGACGCCGATTGAGCGGTGAGGATCCAGATCAGATCCGAAAGCAGGAACTGGCCGATCGCGACCTTGCGTCCCGCATTGATGACAAGCCATGTCGTCGCCGCCGCCAGCATGGCTTCGACCACCATCAGGGTCACCATCACGAACAGCGATGGCGAGAGCAGATAGCTCGCCAGATCCAAACGTGAAATCTGCTGCCGTTTCATGGCTGTCCCGGTTCAAGCCGCGGCGGAACGTGGCTACGAGTCGGGGCGCAGTTTAACGGCATACGACCGCAAATTTAAGCACATGCTGCGCGCCGGGGCGGAGATTTCGCAATTAATCAAAGGCTTTGTCTGAACGTTCGGAGGGCTGGACGGATAATTTCGGCTGGCCGAGACTACTATCGCGGCGTAATCATTATGCCGGAATAACGGGAAATGCATCGCGGGGTTGGCGGTGGTTTTCAAGCCCGTCGTCAGAGACTTCGTTCATCTTGCCGCGCCGTTGCGCCGGTTTGGGGCGTCACCTTCGGCGCGGCTGTCGGTGCTTGTCCTCGGCTTGACGGCACTTACCGCTTATACGGTGCCCGAGCTGCAACGGGCAGCCGGCGGCTGGCTGAGCGCGTGTCTGTGGTCATGTCTCGGCTACTTTGCGATCGACGGTATGGTGCGCGCCCATGGTGCGATTCAGGGCGGAAAGATCTGGCCGCATATTTTTTCGTTTTCCGGATTTGTCGATTTGATCTCTGTCATCGCCGTGCCGATAGCGCTGTTGTGCGGCGTGCCGCCGACAACGGCATGGTTATTGGCGTCGCTGTGGGTGCTCAAGCTGGCGCAGGATTCGCCCGGCTTCGCTCAGCTCCAGCGCGTGTTCGTCGTCGAGGCTAAAGCGCTGGCGAGCGTGTTCGCGCTGTTCTTGATCGTATTGTTCCTCTCGTCAGCCGCCATGTTCGTGATCGAGCGCCATGCGCAGCCGACCGCGTTCAATTCGATGCCGCAGGCATTGTGGTGGGCGGTGGTGACGCTGACGACGACCGGATACGGCGACAAGGTGCCGATCACGGTTCTTGGCCGCCTGCTCGGCGGCATCGTGATGATTTGCGGCATCGCCACCTTCGGATTGTCGACTGGTATCTTGGCGACCGGCTTTGCCGCCGAAACGCGGCGGCGAAATTTCATACGCACTTGGGATCTCGTCAGCAAAGTGCCGTTCTTCCAATCGCTTGATCCGGCGGCAATCACCGAGATCACTCACCTGTTGCGGCTCCTCGAAGTGCCGGAACGCACTGCCATCATCCGCCGCGGTAAGATCGGCGATTGCATGTATTTTATCGCCGCCGGCGAAGTGCAGGTCGATGTCAAGCCGTCTCCGGTGCGGCTCGGATCCGGCGCGTTTTTTGGTGAGCTCGCTTTGCTCGGAGATTCGGTGCGCAGCGCCAATGTGACGACGACTATGCCCTCGACGCTCTTGATCCTCGACCTCGCCGATTTCCGTACCTTCACGGCAAACCATCCCGATCTCAAACGTGCGATCGATGCCGAGGCGCAGCGCCGGATGAGCGAAAACCAGGAAACGCGCGAACGCCAGCGTTTCGGCGGCGGCTCTCCCGGCTGAATGAAAGAGCTCAGCGCCAAACGCGCAATGACGCCGCAAGCCTCCCAATAAGAGTAAACGACACGACTTGACGAACTGAGGCGTTTAGCCCTCAATCCGGCGCTTTTCGATGAGGTTGGGGCCGGTCAACTGCAAACAGAACCGGCGCACGGGTCAGCTAATGACAGAGCGCATTGCATTGATCACCGGCACGACCGGCCAGGACGGCGCTTACCTCGCCGAGTTCCTGCTGGGCAAGGGCTATATCGTGCACGGCATCAAGCGGCGCTCATCGTCGTTCAACACCGAACGCGTCGATCATCTTTATCAGGACCCGCATGGGTCGGGCGTAAAATTCTTTCTACACTACGGCGATATGACCGATTCTACCAATCTCATTCGCATCATTCAGGAAGTGCAACCTGCCGAGATCTACAATCTTGCCGCCCAAAGCCACGTTCGGGTGTCGTTCGAGACGCCGGAATACACCGCAAACGCGGATGCGCTTGGCACGCTGCGCTTGCTCGAAGCAATCAGGATCCTTCGTCTCGAGGACAAAGTCCGATTCTATCAGGCATCGACGTCGGAGCTGTTCGGCTTGGTCCAGGAAGTGCCGCAGCGCGAAACCACGCCGTTTTACCCGCGCTCGCCCTACGCGGCGGCCAAGCTCTACGCCTACTGGATCACGATCAATTATCGCGAAGCTTACGGGATTCATGCGTCCAATGGCATCCTGTTCAATCACGAAGGACCGACGCGCGGCGAAACTTTTGTCACCCGTAAGATTACCCGCGGGGTCGCCGCGATAGAGCTTGGCCTGCAGAACAAGCTGTTTCTCGGCAATCTGTCGGCCAAGCGCGACTGGGGCCACGCACGCGACTACGTCGAGGGCATGTGGCTCATTGTCCAACAGCCCAAATCCGACGACTACGTGCTGGCGACCGGCGAAGAGCATTCGGTCCGCGAATTCGCCGAAAAAGCTTTTGCCTGCATCGGCCGAACGATCGAATGGCGGGGCTCGGGACTCACCGAGCAAGGTTTCGATAAACGCGACGGTCGCGTACTCATCGAGGTCGATCGGCGCTACTTTCGGCCGACGGAAACCGGCGCGCTCCTCGGCGACCCGAGCAAGGCACGCCAGCGGCTCGGCTGGCGGCACAAGGTGACATTCGATGAACTGGTGCGCGAAATGGTCGAGTCGGATTTGGCGGAAATGCGCCGCGATGGCGGCCTTCGCAACGTACATGATTAGGTAAATAATGAGTTTTGACCCTAACCGATGAATGCGCCGGTCCTTTTCGATTTGCGCGGCAAGCGCGTCTATGTCAGCGGGCATGCCGGCATGGTGGGTGCCGCCATCGTGCGGCGGCTCGAGCGCGAGCGCTGTGAAATAATTACCGCAACCCGGCGCGAACTTGATTTGCGGCGCTCCCAAGCGGTCGAGCGCTTCATGACGCAAGCCAAACCCGATGCGGTATTTGTCGCCGCCGGCAAGGTCGGCGGCATCGGCGCCAACAGCGCTTTTCCGGCCGATTTCCTCGCCGACAATCTTGCGATCGCGTGCAATACCATTCATGCCGCTTATCGCTGTGGCGTGCGCAAACTCCTCTATCTCGGTTCCTCGTGCATCTATCCGCGGCTGGCGCCGCAGCCGATGTCGCCGGAAATGCTGCTCTCGGGCCCGCTTGAGCCGACCAATCAATGGTATGCGGTGGCCAAGATCGCTGGCATCAAATTATGCGAAGCCTATCGGCTGCAGCATGGCGCCGATTTCGTTTCGGTGATGCCGACTAATCTTTATGGCCCCGGCGACAACTATCATCCGCAGGACAGTCACGTTCCCGCCGCCTTGCTGCGACGTTTTCACGAGGCCAAAATTGCTGGCAGTCCAAGCGTGATCGTTTGGGGCACCGGAACGCCGCGGCGCGAATTTCTCGCAGTAGACGATCTT
>JBPYFG010000304.1:0-13805 GCA_051986365.1 Xanthobacteraceae bacterium | reverse complement strand
CCGCTGTGGCCGTAGAAACGGCCGGCACGGCTGCCGGCGGAGAGGCTTGAGCGGCGCTCGGGTTCGATGCGGTCGTTGTCATCATCGCCGCAGCGGCTGCGGCCGGCGGTGGCGTCGACATTATCGGACTGCTCGATGCTGAACTACCCGAATAGCCGACGGCTGCGCCGGGCCCGCCAATCGATGGTGGATTGGGGAAGACGGGTACGGTCGAAACCGGCCGGGGAACCGTGCTTGTGACCGGCGGCGGAATGTCGACCGGTCGCTCCTCCCGCGACACCAGCCGTTCGCGCGATGCGGGGTTATTCTCATCCGCCTCACGCGCAGTACCGTCTTGTGGGCCTACGCCGGTCGGTATGATCTTGTTCGGACCGCCCTCGGCCTTGATGATCGGCGGGAGGGCCGGCAGCGCTGGACCGCCAAACATAGCGCGATAAGCGAAAGCGCCGACGGTGCCGAGTACGGCCAAGGCAAATATCGCTGCGACAAAAACGAAACCGCCACGCCGGCCCGTGTTTTGTTCCTCGCTGTATCCGTCGCCATAGCCACGATCGTCGACGTCGTATCGCTCGTTTCCGTATTCGTCCGGATAATGGCTATCGCGCCCATCCGATGACTGGTCGTGCCACTCTGCCGTTTCCTGATACGCGGCCTCGTCGGCTCCGCCATCGGCAGGACCGCGTGCCGGCTCGTTTACAAAATCGGACTCCTGGCGAAAACGAGAACTGCGCGATCGCGGCGCAGGATAATTGCGGACAGCTGGCTCGTAGCGGTCGTCTCTGCTCGCGCGGTAATCCGGATCGACGTTTGGTTCGTAGTGCTCATCCTGGCGCGTCGGATGGCGATCATCGGGCGGTGTTCGCAGGACCTCGTCCGGCGCCGGAAGGCTGGCAGCGCGGCTGGGTTCGCTGCGCCGGTCGTCCGCGGCTTCAGGCGCAGCGGCTCTGCGATTTCGACCCAATTTGTTCGTCGGCGCGCTCTGGCCTATCAGGCGTGCCAGTTCGGCAAGCGGATCGTCAGCCTGCGGGCGCGGCGCCTCCTCCGCGCTGCGCCAACGGGGCGGATCGCGATAGGAACGCTGATCGTTTTCTGCCATGAGATTCGACTCGTTCAGCCGTGTACAAGAAAAACTAAGCCAACAAACATTCCACCCGCGTTCGCCGCCTGTTTCCGAGTGGGCAGCACCAATAGCCGAGCGGACCTATCGCATCTCGTTTGGCGCCTCGACCCCGAGCAGTGCCAGCCCCGATGCGAGCACGGCGGCAACCCCCTGAACAAGAACAAGCCGGGCTTCGGTTAGTTGTCGATCATTCTGGATAATGAAGCGTAAATGTGGCGATGCGTTACCGAGCGTCCAAAGTGCATGAAATTCACTTGCTAAATCGAACAAATAAAAGGCAATTCGGTGCGGTTCGTGTGCAGCCGCGGCACCGGCGAGGGTCCGTGGATAAAGCGCGACTTGCCGCGTCAGTGCAAGTTCCGCCGGATTATTAAGGCGCGCGAGATCGGCGTGTTCGACGAGTTGCGCGATATTGTCCGGTAAGTCGCCAAAAGCGGCACGGGCGTTGCGAAACACCGACTGCGCGCGGGCATGTCCATATTGGACATAGAAGACCGGATTGTCGCGGGATTGTTCGCGCACTTTCACCAGGTCGAAGTCGAGCGCGGCATCATTCTTGCGAAACAGCATCATGAAGCGGACGGGATCACGGCCCACTTCATCCACCACCTCGCGAAGCGTGACGAACTCCCCCGCCCGCTTGGACATTTTGACCGGTTGGCCCGCGCGCAAAAGCTTGACGAGCTGAACGACTTTAACGTCGAGCTCGGCGCGGCGATTGCTCAACGCCGCCACAGCCGCCTGCATGCGTTTGATATATCCGGCGTGATCGGCCCCCCAAACGTCAATCAGCATGCGGAAACCGCGCTCAAGCTTCGAACGGTGATAGGCGATATCGGAGGCAAAATAGGTGTACGAGCCGTCCGATTTTTTCAGCGGGCGATCGACGTCATCGCCAAAGGCCGTCGAGCGAAACAATGTCTGTTCGCGATCCTCCCAGTCTTCGGCCGGCGCGCCCTTTGGCGGCGGTAAGCGTCCTTCATAGACATCGCCGCGTTGGCGTAAGAATTCGATCGTCGCCCCAACGCGATCTTCGCCAGTCATCAACAGCGAGCGTTCGGAAAAGAACACGTCCGGTTTCACATCAAGCGCCGCGAGGTCGTCACGTATCGTCTGCATCATCATGGCGATTGCTTTGTCGCGCACGATGGGCAGCCAGCTCGTCTCCGATTGCTTTGCGAGCGCATCGCCATATTCGGCCGCAATCGCTTCGCCGACCGGTTTGAGATAGTCACCGGGGTAAAGCCCTTCCGGAATGGCGCCGATTTTTTCGCCCAACGCCTCGCGATAGCGGAGGAAGGCAGAGCGCGCGAGAACATCGACCTGCGCGCCGGCGTCGTTGATGTAGTACTCACGCGTGACCTTGAATCCAGTGAACGCCAGCAAATTGGCAAGCGCATCACCGAACACAGCGCCTCGGCAGTGGCCGACATGCATCGGACCCGTCGGATTGGCCGACACGTATTCGACGTTGACCGGCGCGCCGGTGCCGATATCGATCTTTCCGTATACCGAGCCCAACCTCACGGCGGCACGCAAGGCGTCGGCCCAAGCCGCCGGGCGGAGGGTAATATTCACGAATCCGGGCCCGGCCACTTCGGCCTTAGCCACCAGCACGTCAGAGCGGAGTTTTTCCGCAATCGTTTCAGCGAGCTCGCGCGGCTTGCGCCCGGCATCCTTCGACCAGACCATGGCGGCGTTGGTCGACATATCGCCGTGCGCAGCGTCGCGCGGCGGCTCCACGGTGACACGCGATTGATCGATGCCGGGCGGCAATACGCCCGCGGCAATCAATGCTTCACTCGCGGCACGAACGCGTTCAAGCATTTCGGCGAAAACGTTGATAGATGGCATGCCTTGCATAGGCGCTTTGTAACTGGATCGCGCCGCGCGCCTAACGCAATTCCGGAGTCGAGTCAAAGAGCCGCGCGTGTTCGGCAAGCGCATAGCGATCGGTCATACCGGCAATGAAATCGGCGATATGACGGGCTCGCGCGGCCTCATCGCGCTCAGAAAGGTGTTCACCCCACTCTGCCGGCATGTCCTGCGGCCGGGCGCTGTAGCGCGCGAACAGATCGCGCACCACGTGGGCGGCCTCGTCCATCACCTTCATGACCCGGGAGTGCCGGTACATGCGCCGTTTAAGGAAGCTTTTGATCGCGCAATCCTCCTCCCCGACGTCACGCGAGAAGGCGCTGACCGGCGCGGCGGCACAGCGGACATCGTCGGCCGAACGCGGCTTGAGCGCGGCGAGCCGGTTGATGCTCTCGCTAACGACGTCATCGATAAGCAAACCGATAAGCCGGCGAATGAGTTCATGCACAAGCCGGTCGTGGTCAAGGTTGGGATAAGTTTCACGAATTGCAGCAACGATTCGACCCGGCAGCGGCACGGCGACGATCTCTTCGAGATCAAACAATTTCGCGCGCAAGCCGTCATCGATGTCGTGAGCGTCATAGGCAATGTCGTCGGCCACGGCGGCGACTTGGGCTTCAGCGCCGGCGAAACTCCAGAGCTGCAGGTTCTGCACTCGGCAATATTCGAGAATAGATGCCGGAACGCCGTGTCGACGATAGTGCTCAAGCGGCGCGCCGGCGCGGTCGGTGAGCGGACCATTGTGCTTGACCAGGCCCTCGAGCGTTTCCCAGGTTAGGTTCAGGCCGTCGAACCCTGGATAGCGCCGCTCCAGCGTGGTCACCACGCGCAGCGTCTGAGCATTGTGATCGAAGCCGCCGAATGCCGACAAACAGGAGTCGAGCGCACGTTCTCCGGCGTGGCCGAATGGCGGATGGCCAAGGTCGTGTGCGAGCGCCAGCGCCTCGGCTAGATCTTCGTCAAGCCGCAGCCGCCGGGCGAGCGCGCGCGCGATCTGTGCGACCTCGAGTGTATGGGTCAGCCGTGTCCGATAGTGATCGCCCTCGTCAAAGACGAAAACCTGGGTCTTGTGCTTGAGGCGGCGGAACGCGGTGGCGTGGATGATGCGGTCGCAATCGCGCCGAAAGGCGCTGCGGCTTATGCTCGGCGGTTCAGGATAGAGCCGGCCGCGGCTTACTTGCGGGTCGCAGGCGTATGGCGCACGGGAAATAGCCAAATCCATTGATCTGCACTGCGCTAGCGTAGTGGATTTGAAATTCCTACAACTAAGCGGCTAGCTCGGATAGGAACTTCAAATCCAAAACCACACTAGAACTATAAATTTGCTAGTGTTCCTTTGATTCCGAAGTTCGCATCAGAGCGACCGCAAAGACTGGCGAACTTCGGAATTGGACACTAGCCAGCAATTGACCTTGGGCTCCGCCGCACTTAACTATCGTGTCGGCGGTGTTGCAATCGGGTTGATTGCGATTTGGAGAGCATTGGAGTGCAAATGACCGTCAAGGTCACCGTGACCGAGCGCGCAGCGCGGCGAATCGGCGAGATCCTGCGCCGGGAACCCGCCGGCACGATGTTGCGCGTCAGTGTCGAAGGTGGCGGCTGCTCAGGCTTTCAGTATAAATTCGACACCGAACGCGAGCGCGCCGACGACGATGTCGCGATCGAGCAAAGCGGCTCGACCGTGCTGATCGATCCGGTCTCGCTCAATTACATGGCTGGATCCGAGATCGATTTCGTGGATGACCTGATCGGTTCGTCGTTCAAGGTCAACAATCCGAAGGCCACAGCGTCCTGCGGCTGCGGCACCAGCTTCGCGCTGTGAAGCGCAAGCTGCCGTGCGCATCGCCACCTGGAACGTAAACTCGATCAAGCAGCGTCTCGATTCCGCAGTGACATGGCTCGCCGAGCGCAAGCCGGATGTCGTCTGCCTGCAAGAAACTAAATGCGTCGATGACGCATTTCCGCGCGAGCCGTTTGAGGCGCTTGGTTACAATGTCGCCGTGCACGGACAAAAGACTTTCAACGGCGTGGCGCTATTGTCGAAATTCCCGTTCGACGAAATCAACAACGGACTTCCGGGAGACGACGAGGACGATCACGCCCGCTTCATGGAAGCTGTCGTTTCCACCGCCGACGGCGCAATGCGCGTCGCCAGCATTTACCTACCGAACGGCAATCCGCCGGAAACCGAGAAATACGCCTACAAGATCGCGTGGATGAAGCGCCTTTCTGCCTATGCCCGCGAACGCCTGCGCCTGGAAGAACCGCTTGTCATGGCCGGCGACTATAACGTGATCCCGAGTTCGGCGGACGCCCGCAATCCGCAAGCATGGGTGAACGATGCTTTATTCTTGCCGGGCACGCGCGATGAATTCCGCAGCCTGATCAATCTCGGACTAACCGATGCGCTGCGTGCGACCAGCGACGATTCCGGACTCTTCACGTTCTGGGATTATCAGGCCGGCGCCTGGCAAAAGAACAACGGCATCCGCATCGATCATCTTCTTTTGTCAGCCGCTGCCGCGGACAGGCTCAGCGCCGCCGGCATCGATCGTCACGTCCGCACATGGGAGAAGCCGTCCGATCACGTTCCGGTGTGGATCGATCTAGCAATAGAAGCGAAATAACGGATGGCGAATAGAAAGGCATCAAGCCCTATTTGCTATTTGCCACTCACTATTCGGCTGAAAAATTAATCCCGCCGGCCTTTGAGCCAGTCTTCCAGATAAACGAGCGCGAGTGCGCGTTCGTTGTCGCTGGCGCGCTTGAAGGCGCTGTCGTAGACCGGCTTGACCCAAGTTTCGTCGGCGCCGGCGCAATCGCGACCCAGCGTGAGCCACATCAAACCGCGCGCCGCCTGCCGTGGCACGACCTGTCCCTGGAACAAGAGATCGCCAAGCGCAACTTCGGCGCGGCAATGGCCCTTGGTCGCGGCAAGCTGCAACCAGCGTGCGGCTTGGTGCGGATCGCCCGGCGCGCCGGTGAGATAGAGCCGCCCGAGTTCGTACTGCGCATCGGCGTCACCGAAATAGGTCGCGGCATAGCCGAACATGTCACGCGCGCGAGCGCGATCGGCCACGATTTTCGAATTCGGTATGCCGGTCAGATAATAATGCCCGAGGGCAACGAATGCATTGGCGACGAACCGCGCTTGCGGTGTGCCGGGCGCCTCATCGGGATGGCTGTTGGCGATCTGGCTGAAATAATTGAACGCGCGCAGATCGTCGCGTGGCACGCCATCGCCATCAGCGTACATACGGCCGAGCTTCCATTGCGCCACCGGCTGGCCCTGCTCAGCGGCATATTGCAGCGCCGTGAGCGCGTTGGTTTTGCCCGGCGTGGCCTCAGGCGGATGGGCGCTCGTGCGCAATCCCTCACCCGGCGCCAATGCGGCCGTACTTGGAGTGGTGCCGTCGAACGCGTAAGCGGGTACGGCCCCGAAAATGCGGCCCATCCCCTGATGCTGCGCGTCCGAGCAGACCACGAATGAGATCCCGAGCACGAGACCAGCGAGAGCAGCGCCGGATGCGATGCGGGCCATGTTGCTAGATGTCCCCATAGCACACCGTCTCGGCCGCTCCGCCCGGATGGGTCAGTGCGCCGTAACGCGCTGCTCCGACCTGCTGGGCATATTTCCACAAATAACCGGAAGTGAACTCGGAGGCGCGCGGCTTCCATTCTTTCGCGCGGCGATCCAGTTCGGCCTTGCTGAGCTTGACGTCGAGCGTGCCGCGCTCGGCATCGAGCGTGATGATGTCCCCATCGCGAACGAGCGCGATCGGCCCGCCGATCGCCGCCTCCGGACCGATATGGCCGACGCAGAAGCCGCGTGTGGCGCCGGAAAAGCGTCCATCGGTAATCAGCGCGACCTTGGCGCCCATGCCCTGTCCATAAAGCGCAGCCGTGGTCGACAGCATTTCGCGCATGCCGGGTCCGCCCTTGGGACCCTCGTAGCGGATGACCAGCACGTCGCCTTCGGCGTATTGTCGGTTCTTCACTGCTTCGAAGCAGGCTTCCTCGCCGTCAAAGCAACGGACCGGACCGGAGAATTGCAAACGCTCCATACCCGCCACTTTCACGATCGCACCTTCGGGCGCGAGATTGCCTTTCAGTCCGACGACACCGCCGGTTGGCAAAATCGGCTTATTGGCAGGCCAGATAACGGCCTGATCGGGATTCCATTTCACCGACTTCAAATTCTCGGCGATGGTCCGGCCGGTGACGGTGAGACAGTCGCCATGGAGGAAGCCATGGTCGAGCAGCGTCCTCATCAACAGCGGCACGCCGCCAGCTTCGAACATGTCTTTGGCGACATAGCGGCCGGATGGTTTTAAATCCGCGATATATGGTGTCTTTTTCAGGACTTCGGCGACATCAAAAAGGTCGAATTTGACGCCGCATTCATTGGCGATTGCCGGCAAGTGCAGGGCCGCATTTGTCGAGCCGCCGGTCGCCGCAACGACGGCCGCAGCATTTTCCAGGGCCTTGTGGGTGACAATGTCGCGCGGCCGGATGTTCTTGACGACGAGGTCCATGATCATCTCGCCGGCGAGCACGCAGAATTTGTCGCGAATTTCATAAGGTGCCGGTGCCCCGGCCGAATAGGGCAAGGCCAGTCCGATCGCTTCGGAGATGGTGGCCATCGTATTGGCGGTGAATTGGGCGCCGCATGCTCCGGCCGAAGGACAGGCATTTTGTTCGAGCACGTCCAGATCGCTGTCCGACATGGCGCCGATCGAGTGCTTACCGACCGCCTCGTAAACGTCCTGGATGGTAACCGGGGCGCCCTTGAAGGTGCCCGGCAGAATTGAGCCGCCATAGATGTAGATCGAGGGCACGTTTAACCGACACATCGCCATCATCATGCCCGGTTGCGACTTGTCGCACCCCGCCACCCCGATCAGCGCATCATAGGAATGGCCGCGCACCGACAATTCCACTGAATCCGCGATCACCTCGCGGGACGGCAAAGACGATTTCATACCGGCATGGCCCATGGCGATGCCGTCGGTGACGGTGATGGTGCAGAATTCGCGGGGCGTGCCGCCGGCCGCCGCGACGCCAAGTTTGACTGCTTGGGCCTGACGCATCAGCGCGATATTGCAGGGCGCCGCCTCGTTCCAGCAGGTGGCAACGCCGACGAAGGGCTGATGAATCTGCTCCCGCGTCAGTCCCATGGCGTAATAGAACGCCCGGTGCGGGGCACGGTCGGGGCCTTCGGTGGCGTGACGGCTTGGCAGCCGCGATTTCAAGTCGCTTTTGGCGTCCATCAAACTCAAGCGAGCCAAACCGGGCTCTGTTCGCTCCTCTTAATCCAGTCCAAAGTCTACTCGCTTTTCCAGACCGGACGCATCAACAACAACGACTTCATGCCATGTTGGATCACATGAACACGTCCGCCGCGCGGCCATCGATGTCGAGAAATCCTATGGCCAAAAAGCGGCGCTGACCGCGGGTGCACTGCGGTAAGATTAAATCTTCCCCGGCTGTGTCCGCGCGGCCACAGATATAACGCGCTGGAGGCTTTTCGCTTAAGGGGCGATTTACCACGCGGGCCTCCACTTGCGACCATGCAGTGTGCCCACACGCCTGACCAAAGCCTTCTTCCGCCGCAGCGTTCACGAGGTCGCGCCCGACCTGATCGGAGCGACCCTACTGTTCAATGGGGTCGGCGGGCGGCTGGTCGAGGTCGAGGCCTACCATCACACCGATCCGGCCGCGCACAGCTACCACGGTCCGACGGCGCGCAATGCCGTCATGTTTGGCCCGCCGGGCTACGTCTATGTCTACCGCTCCTATGGCATTCACTGGTGCCTGAACTTCGTCTGCGAGCCGAAGGGCTCGGCCAGCGCCGTCCTCATCCGGGCGCTAGAGCCAACGGTGGGTTTGCCGCTGATGCGCCGGCGCCGCGGCTTGACCGACCTGCGGCTCCTTTGCGCCGGGCCAGGACGGGTCTGTGAGGCACTGGGGATTACCGCAGCGCACAATGGACTGGCGCTGGACGAGCCGCCTTTTGCGCTATTTGCGCGAACCGACAAGCTTGAGGTCATCGCCGGCCCGCGCATCGGCATCACCAAGGCGGCGGAGAGGCCTTGGCGTTACGGCCTAAAAGGTTCGGCTTTTCTCAGCAAGCCGTTTCGAGAGGCTAAGACGGAAGCCTGAATGCCGGATCGAAGCCGAGTTCGGTGCGGGCCTTGGCAATTGACACTGTCCCGTCGTCCTCGGCGATGTTGTAGATGCCCGGCCGGCAGCGGGTGACCGCAAGCAGTGTGGCCTGGGCCGCGGCATCGATATGGAGCGGCGGCTTGCGAACGGGCTCGGCGTGCCAAGTGCCGGGCCCATAAAAGAACCCGTAACGCAGCACGATCGCTTCCAGTCCTGACATCAGCACCTGGCGTTCCATGTCCGCTGCCGCGCGCACCGTTACCGCGCGAGAGCCTTCCGCCACGTTGAGCGGATCAGTTTCTGAATGCGGCTCGGCGCCGGGCACATAGGCGAACGCGACGCTTTGCACGATGAAGCGCCGGGCCGAGGCGGCTTGCCCTGCGGCGATCAAATTGCGCGTACCTTCGATGCGGATGCGTGCGTTGCGCGGATAGGATGGGGCAAGCTGCGCCTCGTCCTCGACGACACGGGGCAAATCGGTCAATTGATGGATGACGACCTCGGGCTTCGCCTTCACGACGGCGTCGCGGAGTGCAACGGCATCAAAAACATCGACAACGACCCCATGAATACCCGCGGCCTCGAGCTGACGCGCCGTCTCGGCCTGCCGCGTACCGCCAGTGACCTCGTGGCCTGCCGCAAGTAAGAGCGGTGTCAGCCGGCGGCCGATGGCGCCGCTCGCGCCGGCAAGGAATATTTTCACGCGATCACCTCAACGCCATCTCATTCCGCGCCTTCCAGCCGCTGCAAAGCTTCGGCAAGCTTGGCTTTGCGCATCTGCGCTTCCTCGCGCTTTTCTTTCTCTTCTTCGACGACTTCTTCCGGTGCACGCGCAACAAAATTGGGATTGCCAAGCTTGGCGTCGACGCGTGCGATATCGGCGTCGCATTTCGTCATCTCTTTGGCGAGACGGGCGCGCTCGGCGGACAGATCGATGACACCTTGTAAAGGCAAAGCGGCAACATCGCCGCGCACAACAAGCTGCACCGCGCCGCGTGGCGCGCTATCGGCGAAGCTAATTTCGCCGACACGCGCCAAACGTTTGACAAATTCCGCCCATCGCCGAGCGCGCGCAGTGATTTCAGATGAAACACCCGCGAGCACCAGCGGCAGCGATATTGCCGGCGGAATGTTCATTTCGACCCGCGCCGAACGAATGGCGGTCACGAGATCGATCACCCAGCCGATTTCCGCCTCGGCGGCGGCGTCGTCGACGCCATCGTACTCCGGCCAAGCGCTAACCGCGAGCAATGTCTTTCGATCAGCACCGGTGACGCGCCACAGCTCCTCGGTGACGAACGGCATGAACGGATGCAGAAGTTTGAGAATCTGGTCGAGCGCCCATACCGTAGCCGCGCGTGTCTCGTTTTTGGCGGCGCCGTCCGGCCCACTCAAAACCGGCTTGATCAATTCGAGATACCAATCGCAATAGACATTCCAGACGAAACGGTAGATCGCACTGGCCGCGTCATTGAACTTGTAAGCTGCAACTGCCGCCGTAACCTCGCCCGTAGCCTTCGCCGTCTCATGCGCGATCCAGCGATTTAAAACCCCTTTCGATTGGCGTGGATCAAAACCGGGATCGCGCCCGCAACCATTGATCTCGGCAAAACGCGCGGCGTTCCAGAGCTTGGTTGCAAAATTGCGATAGCCCTCAACGCGCTGCGCCGACAGTTTGATGTCGCGCCCCTGCGCCGCCATGGCGGCCAGCGTGAAGCGGAGCGCATCGGCGCCATAGTCGTCGATGACCGCCAAAGGATCGATGACATTGCCTTTCGACTTCGACATTTTCTGTCCGCGCTCGTCGCGGACCAGCGCGTGGATGTAGACGTCGCGGAACGGCACTTCTTCCATAAAGTGCAGGCCCATCATCATCATTCGCGCGACCCAGAAGAAGATGATGTCAAAGCCGGTAACCAGCGTGCTGGTCGGATAGAAGCGTTTCAGCTCCGGCGTTTGGTCAGGCCAGCCCAAAGTCGAAAACGGCCAAAGCGCCGAGGAGAACCATGTGTCGAGCACATCCTCGTCGCGCTTGATGTATTCGTGGGCGAAGCGTGCACGCCGCGCTTGATCGGCGGCAATGTTGCGACCTTCCTCACGCGTGAGCTCACCGGATTCCACATAGTGCGCGAGCGCGTCGGCGACCGCGTTGTCTTCAGACTCGGCGACGAATATTTTGCCGTCCGCACCATACCAAGCTGGTATCTGATGACCCCACCAGATCTGCCGTGAGATGCACCACGGCTGGATATTGTCCATCCAATTAAAGAACGTCGCTTCCCATTGCGGCGGCACGAATACCGTCTTGCGCTCGCGCACCGCTGCCATTGCCGGCCGCGCCAATGTCTTGGCGTCGACGTACCATTGATCGGTGAGATACGGCTCAAGCACCGCACCAGAGCGGTCGCCGTGCGGCACGACGTGTGTCGTTGGCTCGGTTTTCTCGATCAGACCTCGCGACGCGAGCTCATCCACAATCCATTTGCGGGCGGCTTCGCGCGATTTTCCATCCAGGCTTTCTAACAAAATCGCGTCGGGATGCGCGTCTTTCAGAAACGCATCGTTGTTTTTCAGGGTTAAGTGCGCCGCGGCGTCGAAAATGTTGACCAGTGGCAAGCCGTGCCGGCGCCCGACCTCGAAATCGTTGAAGTCGTGCGCTGGCGTGATCTTCACCGCGCCCGAGCCTTTTTCCGGATCAGCGTATTCATCAGGGATGACCGGAATGCGCCGGTTGACCAGCGGCAAAATCGCCGTCTTGCCGATCAGATGCTTGAGCCGCTCGTTCTCCGGATGCACCGCGACGGCGACGTCGCCCAGCATGGTCTCGGGCCGCGTGGTGGCGACGACGATGAATTCGCCAGAGCCTTCGATCGGATATTTGATATGCCAGAGCTGGCCCTTGCTCTCGACCTGCTGCACTTCGAGATCGGAAATCGCAGTCTTGAGCTTGGGATCCCAATTGACGAGCCGCTTGTCCTTGTAGATCAGGCCCTCGTGATACAGCGCGACAAAAACCTTCATCACAGCGCGCGATAGTCCTTCGTCCATGGTGAAGCGCTCGCGCGACCAGTCGCAGGACGCGCCAAGCCGCTTGAGCTGGCTGATGATCGTGCCGCCGGACTCCGCCTTCCACTCCCAGACCCGCTTGATGAAAGCCTCGCGGCCCATGTCGCGGCTCGACGGTTGCTGCCGTTCCATAAGCTGGCGCTCGACCACGGCCTGGGTAGCGATGCCGGCATGGTCCATGCCCGGCTGCCACAGCACGTCCTTGCCGCGCATGCGCTCGAAACGGCAGAGGATGTCTTGCAGCGTGTTGTTGAGCGCATGGCCCATATGCAGTGAGCCGGTGACATTGGGCGGTGGAATGACGATGCAGTACGGCTCGGCCTTGGCGCGTTCGGGACGCCCGGCGCGGAACGCGCCCGCTTCTTCCCAAGCGGCATAAATGCGGGGTTCAACGTCGCTCGGCTGGTATCTGCTTTCAATCATTGTCGCTTCGCTTTGGCGCGGGGTAGAAAGCCCGACCCGCCCAGAGTGTCAACGTGCCCCCACCTCACTCTATCCTTCAGCTGCGACCAGACTCGACGCCGACGCGCTCGATCATTCTGCTGGCGGTCGCCGGCTTCGCTAGCCAGGCGCAAGTCCGGGTCATGGACTCGCTGTTGCCGCAGGTGGCGGCCGATTTGCATACCACGGTTGGCGTCGCGGCTATGGTGGTTACCGCCTATGCGGTGACCCACGGCTCGATCCAACTGATCATCGGCCCGATTAGCGACCGGTTCGGTAAATACCGGACCGTGGCGCTCACCTGCGCCATCGGCGCCGTCCTGGTGGCGATCTGCGGGACGGTCTCGACCCTGCCGCAGCTCGCGCTGGCGCGTCTTGCGACCGGCGCAGCTGCCGGTTGGGTGATACCGATCTCGATGGCCTATGTCGGTGACGTCACGCCCCATGATCGGCTTCAGCAAATCCTCGGGCGATACATTTCCGGGCAGATTCTTGGCCAGCTGTTCGGCCAGGCCGCGGGCGGAGTGCTCGGCGATCTGCTTGGCTGGCGCAATGTTTTCTTCGTGCTCGCCGGGCTGTTCGCAGTCGCCACGGCCGGCCTGGTCTTCGAGCTCGCGGTCAATCCGCAGACCCGAAAAGCCGGCAGCCGTCGCGGACGCGGTCTGTTCGGCGGCTATGCCGCGGTCCTGACTAATCCCTTCGCCCGCGTCGTGCTGATCGCCGGCTTCCTTGAAGGTGGATTGGCGTGGGGCGCGTTCGCCTATGTCGGCGCTTATCTGCACTTGCGCTTTGGCTTGAGCTTCTCACTGGTCGGAGGCGTTGTCGCCTGTTTCGGCATCGGCGGCCTGATCTACGCCGCGCTGGTGAAGTTGCTTGTTTATCGCCTGGGCCAAGCCCGTCTCGCAGTGACTGGCGGGCTTGTTCTGGCGGTCGCCTATCTTGCGCTTGCGATGGGCCCGGTTTGGTGGCTCGCCCCAATCGCCACCATGGCGATCGGTCTCGGCTTCTACATGTTGCACAATACGCTGCAGACCAATGCGACGCAGATGACGCCGCAGGCGCGCGGCACCGCGGTGGGTTTGTTCTCCTCGGCGCTTTATATCGGGCAGACCGCCGGCGTCGCGGCCGGCGCGTTGGT
>JBPYFG010000303.1:0-3466 GCA_051986365.1 Xanthobacteraceae bacterium | reverse complement strand
AGCCGCGCGGCGCGCGCGGCGCGGTAGATCCATTCCAAGATCGTGTCTTTGGAATAGCCGCGAGCGCCATTGAGCTGGATCGCAGTATCGGCGGCTTCGTGCAGCGTGTCGGCGACGTGCACCTTGGCCATAGAGATTTCCTTGCGGGCGCGATCGCCGCGGTCGAGCTTCCACGCCGCATGCATCGTCAATAGCCGCCCGATCTGGATTCGCTGTGCGACCTGACCGAGCTTGATCTGCACACTTTCGCGATCGGCAAGCTTGACACCGAAGCCTTCTCTTTTGTCGACGTAATCCTGCGCGATCTCGAGGCACCGTTTTGACCAGCCGAGCCAGCGCATGCAGTGCGTCAGCCGCGCCGGACCGAGCCGCATTTGCGTCACTTTCAGTCCGTCGCCGACGCCGAGCAGCACATTGTCATCGCTGACTTCAAGACCGTCGAATTCTAGCTCACAATGCCCGCCATGCTCCTCAGGTCCCATGATCGGGATACGCCGCACCACGCGCCAGCCCGGCTGGTCGCGGTGATACAGGAACGCGGTCAAGCCGCGGCGTTTGTCGTCCGACGTTCGGGCGATGACGATGAAATGCGCCGCCTCGCCGGCCCCGGTGATGAACCACTTGCGGCCGTAAATGACCCATTTGCCGTTTTTCCTCTCGGCGCGCGTGCGGATCATGCCGGGATCCGACCCGCCGCCCGGCGCCGGCTCAGTCATGGCGAAGGAAGATTTGACCTTGCCCTCGACCAACGGCCGCAGCCACCATTCCTGCTGCGCCGGCGTGCCGGTGCGCGACAGCAGATTCATATTGCCGTCATCCGGCGCGGAGCAGTTGATCGACAACGGTCCGAATAGCGAGCGCGCCGCCTCTTCGTAGATGGCGGCCCAGGCCACGATCGGCAGCGCCATGCCGCCGAATTGTTTCGGCGATTGCGGCGCCCACAATCCGGCTTTTCTTGCTTTCTCTTGAACCGGCGCGAGCCGTGCCAGCGGAATGTTTTCATGTTCGGAAAAATTTTGCGGATCGGCCTCAAGCGGCAGCACGTTTTGTTCGATGAAGGCGCGGGTGCGCTGCCGCAAATCCTCGATTTCCGGTGAAAGCGTAAAATCCATATTGACTAGCCCCTCGATCGGGCCTCGCAATCTGGCGAGCGCCCCGGTAGCGGACCGCAACCAGCGCCGCGGCCAGGAGTTTATAGCCAAGGGAGTGGCGAGGTGGAATTGCAATGAGCCGCATCTTGCTTTTGATTGCCATCGCGGCAGCGCTGAGTTTTGCGGTTTCGCCCGGTCATGCCGCCTATATGGGCAATGCACCCTGGTGCGCCGTCGTGAACGTTGGCGCAGGCGACGTCGAGTGGGACTGCGAGTATGGATCGATCGAAGCCTGTCGGCCCAACGTGATCGCCGGCAATCGCGGCTTTTGCCAAATAAATCCGTACTATTCGCCGGCGCCGCCTTACGGCGCGCTACACGTCAAGCGGGCGCATCGCCGTAAACACGAGTATTAGGGCGGCGGCACGCGCCAGTCTCGGGCCCTAAGGCTCAAACGCCATTTGCTGCCGAAAAACGGCAATGCAACAATAGCGCGCCGCCGGCTTGAAGGCACCGGGTTATGCTTGATTCGATTTCGACCGCATCGACGCAATTTACGCTCGACGCGGACCAGATCGCGGTTCGCGAGGTGGCGCGCGCCTTCGCCGCGGAAACCTTCGCACCCAATGCCATCGCTTGGGATGAGGCCAAGCATTTTCCGGTCGCCGAAATGCGCAAAGCGGCGACGCTTGGAATGGGAGGAATTTTCGTCGCCGAGGATCTCGGCGGCTCCGGTCTGTCGCGCCTGACCGGAACGCTGATCTTCGAGGCGCTGGCGACCGGCTGCCCGACGACCGCGGCCTTCATGTCCATCCACAACATGGTGGCGGGGCTCATCGACGCGTTCGGCTCCGACGAGCAGCGGCGGCAATGGCTGCCGAAATTGTGCGCCATGGACTTATTGGCAAGCTACTGCCTCAGCGAACCAGGTGCAGGTTCTGATGCGGCCGCTTTGGCGACGCGCGCCACGCGCGACGGGGATAACTACGTCCTCAAAGGCCAGAAGCAATTCATTTCGGGCGCGGGCGCGAGCGACCTCTATCTGGTCATGGCGCGCACCGGCGGCGAAGGTCCGTCCGGAATTTCCGCGTTGCTCGTCCCTGGCGACAGCCCGGGACTGTCGTTCGGCGCCAATGAACGCAAGATGGGCTGGAACGCGCAGCCGACCCGCGCGGTGATATTTGAGGACGCGCGGGTGCCGGCGGCGAACCGGCTCGGCGCGGAAGGCGCGGGTTTTAAAATCGCGATGGCCGGTCTCGATGGCGGCCGGCTGAATATCGCCGCCTGTTCGCTCGGCGGCGCGCAATCCGCTCTGGATAAGACACTCGCCTATATGAGCAACCGCAAGGCATTCGGCCGGCGCCTTGACGAGTTTCAGGCCCTGCAATTTCGCCTCGCCGACATGGCGACGCAGCTTGAAGCCTCGCGCGCTTTGTTGTGGCAAGCCGCCGCCGCACTCGATCGCAAGGACGCCAATGCTACCCGGCTCTCGGCTATGGCCAAGCGCTTCGTGACCGACGCCTGTTTCGAGGTCGCCAATCAGGCGCTGCAATTGCACGGCGGCTACGGCTATTTGTCCGAATACGGTGTCGAAAAAATCGTGCGGGATTTGCGAGTGCACCAGATTCTCGAAGGCACCAACGAAATCATGCGCCTCATCGTGGCACGAAGCCTCGTCGGCCGATGAGCGAAACGCTGCTGCGCGACGATGACCTGATCGTAAGAAGCGACGGTGCGCTGCGCCGCATCACGCTGAACCGGCCGCAGGCGCTCAACGCGATTAAGCTCGAGATGGCGGTCGCCATGACCGCGCTGCTGCGGGAGTGGCAATCGGACCCAAAAGTTGGCGTCGTGCTCATTGACGGCGCCGGCGAACGCGGCTTTTGCGCCGGTGGCGACATCCGCGCGCTTTACGAGGCCGCCAAGAGCACTATCAAGAGCAAACCGGCAAGCGCGGCCGATGCGCTGCCGGCGCGGTTCTGGGCGACCGAGTACAAGCTCAACGTCCTGATCGCGCGCTATGCCAAGCCGATCATTGCGGTAATGGACGGCCTGGTGATGGGCGGCGGCGTCGGGCTTTCAGCGCATGCGGCGCATCGCGTGGTGACGGAGCGCTCGGCCATCGCCATGCCAGAAGTCGGCATCGGTTTCTTTCCGGATGTCGGGGCCTCGTTTCTGCTGGCGCGCGCTCCCGG
Organism: Xanthobacteraceae bacterium; assembly: GCA_051986365.1. Taxonomy (GTDB): domain Bacteria; phylum Pseudomonadota; class Alphaproteobacteria; order Rhizobiales; family Xanthobacteraceae; genus BOG-931. The sequence goes on along the minus strand of JBPYFG010000303.1, from coordinate 180 downwards.
TTACATCGGGACTTATCTCGCGTTGACCGGCCAGCGCGTCGGCGCTGCCGACGCGCTAGTCTGCAAACTCGCCGATATCCAAGTGCCTGTTGATCGCTTGATTGAACTCCCTGCCATGCTCGCCACTTGCCGCAGCCATGATGAAGTCCATGCCGGCCTCGAACGACTGTCGGCTGCCTC
>JBPYFG010000302.1:0-3384 GCA_051986365.1 Xanthobacteraceae bacterium | reverse complement strand
AGGAAAATCCCTTCGCCAACACCGTGACCTACGGCGTGCACAAGTTTCATCGTTTTCACACCGTCACCAATCATTTCTATATCTCGCGGCCGATTTTTCTTCATCGCAACGCATTCGACGCCTGGCCACCCGACCTGCAAAGCGCGATGCGCGACGCGGTCGGCAAGGCGGTTGCGTTTCAGCGCGAGCTTGCGATCGTCGAGGATCGCGAGGCGCGCGCCGCGATCGAGACCGCTGGCTGCGAGATCACCGCATTGACGGCCGAACAGCACGCGATGTTTCGTCAGGCAGTCGACCCGCTGTTGCAAGAGGCGCGGCAGACCTACGGCGCGCCGATGTTCGAAATGGTCGCGACAGCGAAGGAGGCCGCCGCAGATGCGATGCCGATGGATTCGGCAGTGAAATTCTAACCAGACCGTTTTCCCGGGTGCAGTTCAGATAACCGCTCCCCGCCTGCAGGCCGATTCACGCAGAATTAATCTGTAAATGCGTGGAAACTATTTGTTAACCATATCGATTGCCTAATCAATTTCGGCTTGCTCGAGAATCTTCCTCACCATGCGGAGCAATAGATGTTCGGAAAGAAGGACCCGGTAGACGGCCTCAGGAGCGATCTCGGTCGAGCACGCGACAGACGCGATGCCCTCGCTTGCGAAGTCTCGACGCTCACCGCCGAGATAGCAGTATTGGAATCCCGCATTTCTGCTGAAAATGATCGGCGCGAGCGCGAGCGTGCTGTTGATGAAATCGAGGCGGTAAGAAAGCAAATCGAGCTGCAGTATCTCGCGTTGGTGCCTGCCATCACCGGGATGCGCGACGCGAGTCAAGCGGCGGCGGCAATCGTCCCTGAGGCTCGGGAAATTGACGACATACTGATGGTGATAACGGCTGAAGTCGGTAACACAATTGATCGTCTGTTGGGCGATTTGGACGGACGGATAGAGGTCTTGCGCGCGGGCCTCGCTGCACCGGAACTGCCACCGCCGCACAACGGCCCTCCCGCATTGCCGCAAAACAATGATCGTGCTTTTCAGCTTCCAGAATGGCTGCCTCGCAATAAGCCGACGAAAGTGTCAATTGAGGACCAGTGCAGTACGGCAGCAGCGTGACCGCCGGCACTGCCAGCGATCGGTCACTTTAGCTTTGGCATCACCTCGCTGGCGAACAGCTCCATGTTCCGCTTGGCGAACTCGTCCGGCATCACGCCGAACTGCGGCATGACGATCAGGTTTTCCAGGCCGGTCTGCTCGCGCACGCGTTCGATCTTTTCCAGAACGGTGCGTGGACTGCCGATCACCGCGGTGCCGTTGCCCATCAACTCGTCGACGGTTTGATTGCGCGCGCGCGAGCCGAGCGCGGTGCGGATCTTCATCGTCGCTTTTAGCGAAGCGTTCGAGGTGTAGCCGGGCGGCAGCAGCATTTCCCAGGGCATCGGCAGAAAATTATTGAATAGGCTTTCGATCCCCGCCTTGGCTTCGTTCTTGGCACGCTCGTCGGTATCGGCGACATAGAGCGGCACTGCCCAGCCGAGCTGGCTGCCGGACGCGGCATAGCCGTGCAGCGACTGCGCCGTCTCTTTATACATGTTGAGATAGCGCACCACGGCGGCTTCGGCGGAAAACGTCACCAGGAACGGATATTTGCGCTCCGGCGCTGAGGCCCACTCGATCGTTTCGCGCGAACCCATCGACGGAATCCAGACCGGCGGATGCGGCGTCTGGTAGGGCCGCGGCCATAAGTTCACATAACGATTGCGAAAGTGATTGCCCTCGAATTCGAACGGGCCGACCGCGGTCCAGGCTTTGATGATCAGATCGTGCGCTTCGTGGAAGCGCTCGTGCGAGAATGCCGGGTTGACGCCGGTCGAATGATATTCGGCGCCGATGCCGCGCACGAAGCCGGCGATCAGACGACCCTTCGACAAGACGTCGAGCATCGCGAATTCTTCGGCGATGTTGATCGGATTGCCGACGATCGGCAGCGCGCGGCCGAGCACGGCGATCTTAGCGGTCTTGGTGCGCTGAATGAGCGCGCTTGCGATCAGGTTCGGCGCCGGCATCATGCCGTAAGCGGTCTGGTGATGCTCGTTGACGCCGATGACGTCGAAGCCGAGTTTCTCGGCATAGGTCAGCTGATCGAGATAGGAATCGTATTCCGCGGCGCCCTTTTTAGGATCGTAGAAGCTGTTCGGCAGCACGACCCAGGCCGAGCGGTGCTCGGCGGCTGCTTTCAGATCGAGCGGCCGATAGGGCATCAGATGAAAGCAGGTGAATTTCATGCGCCTGCTCGCTCGAGGAATGTGACGACTTTATCGGTCACGAGATCGCATTGCTCGATATGGGGGCTGTGCCCGCAAGCCTCGACCATCGTAATTTGCGCGCCGGCCACGCGTTTTTGCCAAAGCGCCGCATAAGCGCTCGGCAAGATCTTGTCCTGCGCGCCCCACACGACATGCGTCGGCACCTCGATGCGATGCAGCCATTTTTCCAGCGCCGGATTGAACCAGCGCGGCTCCCAGCCGAATTTGACCGCCGCGACGCGGTTCTGCAGGTCGAGATCGAGCTGCGCCTCGTCCGGCGGTGGCGCCTGCAGCAGGGCGTCGGCGAAGCTTTGGTCGTGATAGCGATTGCGGATTGCTTCTTCGGGTGACCAGATAAAATTGTCGCCCGGCGGCACACCTTTGACGCGAATGCCGGCCGGGGCGATGAGCGTCAGGCTGGCGATGCGGCGGGTGTTGCGCACCGCCGTCTCGGCCGCGGTCCAGCCGCCGAGCGAATGGCCAATGAGATGGACTGGCGACGCGAAGCAGCCTGCGTCGAGTACGTCAAGGTAATACATCGCCAGATCGGGCACATCGCGCAGCCACTCCGGATCGTCGGAGCCGCCAAAGCCGGGGTGTTCGGGAACGGTCACCGCGAAATGATGCGACAGGCGTTCGAAGAACGGCAGCCAGGCCGGCCAGCCGCCTGCGCCATGCAGGAACAGAACCGGCTTGCCTTTGCCGGCGCGGCGCACGCGCGCGCGCGTGCCGCGGGTGACCAGCGTCTCTATTTTAACCGTCATGATGGCAGACAATCTCAGCCGTGCTCCTTGCCTTCGATGACCGCGAATTTGCGGCCCGCGGTCTCGGGCAGTAACAGCGCGAACAACAGGCTTAACACCGCGCCGACAATGCCGAACATCATGGCGTTGAAGAGATTGCCGAGGAGCGCGGCGATCACCGGAACCAGATACGGCATCGCGCTGCCGATCAGGCGTCCGGCGGTGAAGGTGACCGAGGCGCCGGTCGAGCGCAATTCGACCGGAAATAATTCGGAATACCACGGCCCGAATACGCCGATCGAACCTTGTCCCAGACCCCACAGAGCGTAGCACCAGAACAAA
>JBPYFG010000301.1:0-2689 GCA_051986365.1 Xanthobacteraceae bacterium | reverse complement strand
GAAACCCCTTCGGCGCAGCATGTTCTGTGGCCGTCCCGTGCTTGGCTGGAGAGAGCTGATGCGCTATGCGCCGCGGCGTCGTGTTTGGGGAAGAGCGCAGCGGTAAAGGGAGTGCGGCATTTGCGCGGCTGCAGCCAAGCAGCCGCTACTCAACCCTTCCGTAACTGCGGCACCCAGAGAATACCTCAGGTGCAATCTGCTTGAACCGCACCCTGCCGCCGGTTTCCCCGCTGGCCTCACAGGACCATAGCCCATTTCTTGGGCGATTTCTCTAGCCGGTGTTGATGGATTCCGGGATCGCGGGCAAAGCCCGCGCCTCGGAATGACCAAATCCCAGCGTTTTTTCTGCACCTTGCTTGACTAGACTAGTGCGCGTCCATAAAGGCTGTTTTCTCAACGGTGAGCTAGGGCGGAACGACATGAGCGCGATGGGCGACAGGCGCATTTCGCGCAATGGTAGCGACAACCGGCACGGGAATCGGCAAACGAGCAGTTGAGGGCGGCCTGATTTCCCTGTTTTTCATCGGCTTGCAATCGGGCGCGGCTAAGCCGGTTTGAGCCGGGCGAAGAGCACCAGATTGTGCGCCACCACGGCTGACCAGATGTAGGCGTTGAAGTGGTCCAGTCCGCGCCAGGTGCAACGGGCGGCGCCGTACGCGCGCTTGAAGCAGGAGATCGCCGCCTCGATGCCGGCGCGGAAGTTGCGCAGACGACGGTAGACCCAAGGGCTCTTGACCATCTCGGTAATGGCGATGCCGCACTTCTTGTGGAAGGCGACGTCGGCAACGCCGCGGGCCTTGGCGGCGGCGAGATTGGCGCGGCTGGCGTAGCCACCATCAGCGGCGGTCTGCCGCGGCGGTGCGCCGGTGCGGGCAATATGGCGATCGAGCATCGACACAAAGCGCTCGGCATCGGCCGGATTGCCGGTTTCGATGACGATATCGAGGATCAGTCCACTTTTGCCGGTCGCCAGGTTGAGCTTGTGTCCGTACTGAACCTGACGACCGCCTTTGACGATGATGTCGGCGTGCGGCTCGAACAGGCTGACCAGCTTGTCACTGGCCGGCACTATCTCGCCGTCAAGCACGCGGCGTCGGGTCTGGACAATAACGCGTGCTATCAGCGGCAGGTAATGCGCGACCTCGGCACGCCACCGCTCGGTTCCCATCTCGGTCGCCTCGGCCAGCCCTGCGGCCATCGCTTGCAATTCGTTTCGGCTGGCCTCGGTCGCGTCGATCAGCCCGCGATAGAGCTGGCGCTTTTTGTCCTGCCCGCGGCTGTACTCGATGGCGCGGGCCCGCTTCTTGGCCAGGCGCCGCCGATCGCGCCATTGGCCCGCCGGGGCCCCCGGCAGCGCCTCGCCGCGCTGCAACAGCCGGGTCATGACCCGCACCGCATCTGATAACAGCGTGCTGTCGCTGGGCTCGTGCATCAGTGCCGAGGTCACCGTGCTATCGAGCCGCACCGTGGCGCCGCTTTCCAGCCGGTCTTGTTTGGCGCTGGCCAACAAGGCTTGGTTGATCGCCTCCCAGGTCTCGGCCCGAATCGCCGCGATCGTCTGGTGCAGCACCGACTTCTTTGGCGACCACTGCAACGGCAGACGGGCAAAGGCGCGAAACGAGGCGGAATCTTCAAGATGAAAGGCTAACTCCTCGTAACTGAGCTGGCGCTGTTGCTTGAGCAGAGCGCAGCGCAGCACGCTTTCCGCTGGCAATCCGCGCCGGCCGGTCTCACGCACTCCCTGTCGCCGCAGGTCACTCGCAACCAGGCTGGTCAGCTGGCGCTGGCCGTCCAGCCATTGCGACATCGCCTTTAGTTCGCAGCCGATCTCGTGCTGCGCAAACACTTCGAATATAGTGGCCTGAATGGTGCGTTCCTGACGCATTATCGGCACCGGCGGTGAGGGTCGTTTCGGATTGCAGTGGCACGCACCCGCAACTTATCCCAAACCGCCGCACCCTTCTTCCTCAAAAATCGCTATTGAGCTAGCGATTCCAGAAGCTTAGCGTTTCTGGATGGACACTAGACTAATGCCCATTATTACGGGTAGATGCGCTGGTAGACGCCCGGTGAACCCTCGTCGTGCCGCAAGTAAGGGTGCACCCGGCGGGTCCACGGGTTGCTGGTGCGAGACCGCGCCCAAGCCTCGCTCTCCGACACCTGGGCATGCTCGAACTCGTACACGGTCAGGTATTTAGGCTGGCCCTCGACCGCAACGAACCGCCGCGCGCCGAGGCAGCCCGGCACCGCGAGATAGCCTGGAATGTAGGCGGTGTTGTACCAAGCGTTGAATTCCTCCTCGACCGCCGCGGGCACGTCGATGCGGCCCATCTGCAGGAATGGAGCCATCTCGACGGTCTGCTCGATCGGGTTGGTGTGCACCGGGAAGATCTGCCGATAGGCGTTACGCAGGAAATTGCGCCCGATCCGGCTCGTCCCGATTTTGGCGCGCTGCGGCGAGGGTTGGTATTTGACGGTGTCGAGGTAGGTCGTGCTGCGCAGCACGTTGTGATCCTCTAGTTCGTACATCGCGAGGTATTTCGGCGCCCCTTTGACTGCGGAGTAGCGCCCGGCGCTGAGAAAGCCCGGGACTTCGAGCAGGCGCGGAACATGCTCCTCGTCATACCAGCGATTGAACTCGGGCTCGAATTCTGGATCGACATCGCTCCATACCATCAGCAATCCGGTT
>JBPYFG010000300.1:0-2557 GCA_051986365.1 Xanthobacteraceae bacterium | reverse complement strand
AGCCCGTTGACGCTCAGCAGGCTGAAATAAGTCATTGCCGCCTCTTCGTCCCGTGGGATTGGTTGAGGCCCAAGGCCCAAACCCATCGGCTGCGGCCGCTGCGCGGCCATCGCTGGGTTTCGCGGCGCTCAACCCATTCTACGGGCACGACCAGAAAATGCCCGGCGCGAGGCCGGGCACGATGGATTCTCACGGCAACAGCTTGTCGGTCGTCGCCCATTGCTTCGGGAAAACGATCGGCGCATCGCCTGGCGCTTGGTTCACGGCCGAATACTGGATGATGTGAAACGGCACGTCCATGAACTGATGGAACGCCCAGGCCGGGTCCTTGGTAGACGGGAATGAATACGTGCCGTTCACGCCGACCCACGAGACCTCCTCGAGCCCGTTGATGACGTCCTTGCGCTCCGCCGAGTTCACTTTCTGAATCGCCGCGACAACGACGCCGAGCGTGTCATAGGCTTCCATGGCGACGCCGGTTGGCGCGCGATCGTATTTCTTCTGGAAGGCGACCGCGAATGCCTTGGCTTTGTCGTTCCGCTGCGACTTCGGCGTCGCGATGTTGACGACGAGCAGGCCCTTGCCGCAATCGCCGTCAACTTCCCAGACTTCCTTCTGCAGAAGGCCGGTCGAGCCGAGCAGCTTGGTCTTGGCATTGGGCGCAAGGCCGAGCTGGCACGCCTGCTTCACGATCTGGTACTGCGCCTGGCCGGCGACGACCATCTGGATGATGTCGGGCTTCTCGCCCTCGTTCATCAGACGTAGCAGCGCAGGCGTGAAGTCCTGCTGGTTGAGATCAATCGTGACAAGCTTCTGATCGACGTTCTTCTGCTTGAGGATCGTCGAAACGACCTTGGCGCCATCCTGGCCAAAATCGGTGTTCTCGGCGACGATCGCAACGTGCTTGAAGCCCTGCGAGACTATCCACTCGGCGACGCGCACGTAGACGAGCGAATTTGCGGGTGCGAGGCGGAAGACTTCAGGATATTGCTGCGCTGTAAGCTTGTCGGCCCACACGTCGGTGCCGACCCAGGCGACATTATATTTGTGCGCGACCTCGGCCTCGGGGAGCGCCACCGAGGAATGGAATTCGCCGAAGATCGCCGACGCGTTGTCACGCGTAATCAGCCGCACGGCGGCGGCGCTGCCTTCGGCGGGCTGACCCTTGGTGTCCTCGTAGACTACCTTAAGCGGCCGCCCGAGTACTCCGCCGGCCTCGTTGATCTGATCAACCTCGAGCTGCACGGCCCACTGCATCTCTTGGCCGCCCGAAAAGTTGCCGGGAGCCGACAAAGGCCCGACCCAGCCGAGCACGATCGGCTCGGCTGCGAAAGCGCCTGCGGCGAAGAAGGTGGTCGCCGCCAGCGCAGCGAGGATGCCCGTGCTTTTCATTTGACTCTCCCACGTGTCGGCGCCGGCAAATTGCTCCTTGCGCGCCCGTCCGGCTTATGAAACATTTTTTCGATCGTGCCGTCAAATGAAACATCTATTGCAGACCCGGGATCGGGGCGGTAGGTTGCCGCCGTCCAGGCATCACGCCGATTCCGGTTCCAGCGCAGCTTATACGGCGCCCGAAAGAAACCACTAATGACGCATGTCCTGCATCGATCGATCGCGCATCACTACCCGACTGCTGTGTCGGCCCGCGACATCTATATCCGCGATGAGACCGGTAAGGACTACATCGACGCCTCGGGCGGCGCCGCGGTTTCGTGCCTTGGGCACTCGCATCCCGACGTGATCGCGGCGATCCGCGCTCAGCTCGACCATCTCGAATACGCGCACACGAGCTTTTTCACGACGCAAGCCGCCGAGGAGCTCGCCGACGACCTCGTCGCGCGTGCGCCGGCGGGGCTCGATCACGTGTTCTACGTCAGCGGTGGATCTGAGGCGATTGAGGCGGCGCTCAAGCTCGCGCGCCAGTATTTCGTCGAGCGCGGCGAGCCACAGCGCCGCTATCTGATCGCGCGCCGCCAGAGCTACCATGGCATCACGACCGGTGCGCTCGCAGTCGGCGGGCGCGAATGGCAGCGCCGGGCATTCGCGCCGTTGCTGATCGAGACTCACCACGTTTCGCCGGTCTACGAGTACCGCGAGCGGGCCCCCAACGAGACGCCGGAAGCCTACGGCGAGCGGCTCGGGCGCGAGCTCCAGGCCAAGATCGAGGAGCTCGGCGGCGAGAACGTCATCGCCTTCGTGGCCGAGACCGTGGTCGGCGCCACGCTCGGCGCGGTTCCTCCCGTTCCCGGATATTTCAAACGCGGGCGGGAGACCTGCGACCGCCACGGCATTCTGCTCATTCTCGATGAAGTGATGTGCGGCATGGGGCGCACCGGAACGTTGCACGCCTGCGAACAAGACGGCGTGGCGCCCGACCTGATGGCAATCGCCAAAGGCATGGGCGGCGGCTTCGCCCCGATCGGCGGTCTGTTGATCGCGGACAAGGTGTTCGCGGCGGTGGCCGAGGGCTCAGGCGCCTTACAGCACAGCCACACGTACATGGGACATCCGCTCGCCTGCGCGGCGTCGCTCGCCGTGCAACGCGTGATCCGCCGCG
>JBPYFG010000299.1:0-9557 GCA_051986365.1 Xanthobacteraceae bacterium | reverse complement strand
TCTCGCCGATATTCAGACCGGCTTTGGCGCTTTCGTTGCTTTTTATTTGGCGAATCTAGGCTGGAACAAAGATCAGGTCGGGCTCGCTTTGTCCGTCGGCACGATCGCCGGTTTGATTGCGCTGTTGTCGGGCGGAGCGATCGTCGACTGGGTACCGTGGAAACGGGGTCTTGCTGCAATCGGCATTGCGACGATCGCGGCGTCCGCGCTGATCTTGGCGCTCGCGCCGACATCTGGTCTTCATCGCCCAGATTCTGCACGGCATCACCAGCGGCATCGTAACGCCGGCGATCACCTGTACGGATTTCTGATTCTTGCTGCCGCCGCCGTTGCCGCCACCGTGCTGTTGTGGACGGCGCTGACCGAAACCAAGCCCGGCAAACATATCGATTGAGGCGGCGTATATTTAAACGCGAACCGCGGGATAAGTAAGGATCTTCATCCGCAAGTACTAACAAACGAAGACCTGCGGTCACCAAAAGCCCGAGCGCAGGCTCGGGCTTTTCCTTTTGTCAGGAACGATTCACGCGTGATGGGGGGATCGCTTCTATGCCGCCGTGCGCGGTTTCCTGAATCCCGACAAAGCCGAGTTGCAGAGATGCGCCGGATCGCGCTCGCCGCGCCTCGCCAATCTGACGATCCGCTTGGCGACAAGCTCACGCACCACCAATTCAGAGTCGTTATTGGAAAGGCTGGCGATCGCCTTGTCATAGGCGTCGCCCATGGCCGAGGTCAGCTCGGGAGCGAACACATTTAGACGTGGCCGAAACTGTAAGATATCTGCCATAAGCGCCTCCTCGGTCTATTCGATGGGCTGCTCAGGAATCCTGATTTAAAAATTCCTATGGCAACGGTCGCGTTCCGTCAGCGCGCGATCAAAAATTTCTTTTTCAGCGTCTGGTAGCTAACGCAGCCGCTCCAAGATGCTGACGTAATTGGCCACCGCGGTGCCGCCCATGTTGAAGATGCCGCCGAGCCTGGCGTCTTTCACCTGCATATCGCCGGCAGCGCCGGTAAGCTGCATCGAGGCGAGCGCGTGCATTGAAACGCCGGTGGCGCCGATCGGATGGCCTTTGGCTTTGAGCCCGCCGGAAGGATTGATTGGCAACGCGCCCTCTTTGTTGACGGTGCCCTCCGCAATGACGCGGGCGCCCTGCCCTTCCGGCGCCAGGCCCATGGCTTCGTATTCGATCAGTTCGGCAATAGTGAAGCAGTCGTGCACCTCGGCGAAGGACAAATCCGAAAGCGCAACACCGGCCTGCGCCAATGCGCGCTGCCAGGCTACCGCGCAGCCTTCGAACTTGAGTATGTCGCGCCGCGACATCGGCAGGAAATCCTGCACGTGCTGGGCGCCACGGAATACGATCGCCTTGCCGAGTTTGAGCGCGGTTTCGACATCGGCGAGCACCAGCGCTGCGGCGCCGTCAGACACGAGCGAACAATCGGTGCGCTTGAGCGGTCCGGCGACCAGCGGGTTTTTCTCGCTCTCGGCGCGGCAGAAATCGTAGCCGAGGTCTTTGCGGATTTGCGCGTAAGGATTGCCGACGCCGTTTTTGTGATTCTTGGCAGCGATACGCGCGAGCGCATCCGATTGGTCGCCCCAGCGCTGAAAGTAGAGCGCGGCGATCTTGCCGAAAATGCCGGCAAAACCGGCATCGATCTCGGCTTCTTCGCGCACATAGGAGGCTTTGAGCAGATTGCGCCCGATCTCCTCCGGCGGCGTCGCGGTCATTTGTTCGACGCCGACCACGAGCACGATGCGCGCCGAGCCGGCGGCGATCGCCTTAATTCCTTGATGCACGGCCGCGGAGCCGGTGGCGCAGGCGTTTTCCACCCGGGTTGCGCGCTTAAAGCGCAGATCCGGCGAGGCTTGCAGCACCAAAGACGCAGTGAAGTCCTGCGCCGAAAAGCCCGCATTGAAGTGCCCCAGCACGATTTCATCGACGTCTTTGGCGGCAATCGCGGCATCGGCGAGTGCATCGCCGGCAACCCGCACGATCAGGCTTTCAACGGTCTCGCCGCCGAGTTTGCCGAATGGGCTATGCGCCCAGCCCACAATGCACGCGGTCATGGTGTCTCCAATTTTCCCGTTGTTTGTCGAATTTCTCTCGGCTTGCCGAATTTTGGTCGCTTTTCCCAGGCTTTAGGTTCGTTTCGTCCGATAAATCAATATCGGAACCGGCTTTAAGCATAGCGCCATTCGACTTTGCCTTCGAGCCGGCTTGCGTTAGATAATGACGCACCCACGCTTCGTGAACTCGAAGTCATCGCGGGCTGACATCTTTACGAATAGCCCCGACCAAGCGGATGGACCGCAGCACGTGCATATAAACGGTGTGTTTCGAAGGCGGCCGCTCGGTTTTCTTCTCACGGCGCTGGCATTCGGCGCCGCCGCACTCGCAACCGCGCTGCCGATGCGCGCTGCCGGCGCCATGGCGCTCATCCTGGTCGATGCCGACAGCGGCAAAGTGATCCGTGCCGAGAACGCGACCTATCCGTGGTATCCGGCTTCGACGACCAAGCTGATGACGCTCTACATGACGCTGAGCGCGATCCGCGACCAGCGCATTAACCCCGATACTTTGTTCACGGTCTCGGCAAACGCCAACAGCCAGTCGCCGACCAAGATGGGTTTCCCGGTCGGCACGCAAGTGACGGTCGACAATGCCATCAAGATGATGATGGTGAAGTCCGCAAACGACATGGCGGTCGTGCTCGCCGAGGGCGTCGGCGGTTCGATCGAGGCCTTCGCGGCGCAGATGACGGAGACCGCGCATCGGCTCGGCATGACGGAATCCAACTTTGTCAATCCCAACGGCCTGCCCGACGATGGCCAGATCGTCTCCGCCCGCGACCTTGCCATCCTCGCTCGCGCGCTTATTCGCGAATTTCCGCAATACAATTCCTATTGGCACGTCCCGGCGATCAAATACGGCCGGCGCGTGGTCCGAAATTACAATCCGCTGCTCGGCCGCTATGCCGGCGCCGATGGCATGAAGACCGGCTTCATCTGTTCCTCGGGCTTCAATCTGGTCGCCACCGCCACGCGCGATAACCGGCAGCTCATCGCGGTCGTGCTCGGCGCGCCGACCTCGGCGTCACGGGCGCAGAAGGCGGCCGAACTTTTGGAGAGCGGTTTCGCGCGAAACCCCTTCGCCTGGCTGTTGCCGGCGTTCGGCAATGTCAATGCGCTCACCCCGATCGAAGCGGCGCCGCCCGACCTCAAGGACGACATGTGCGGTCCGCATCGCAAGCGGCACGCGCTCGAAGCGGCCATGGCGGACAGCGCCGACCCGGATGCCGGCGATGGCAGCGACAGCGCCGGCGCGGACGCAAATTCGCAAAATCCCAGTCTCGTCACCGCTTTGCGCGCGCCGCCAAAGAACTTATTGAGCGAGCCGGGGCCGGTCACGCCGGTCGTCGTCTATACCGGACCGACGCGCACCGCCGAGCAGATCGCTGCGCTCGCTGCTTTGCCTGAGTACGAGCCCAGCAAACAGAAGAGCAAACACAAGGGCGCGGCCAAAACCGCGGAAGCCAAGCAAATCGAGGGCAAGCCGGAGGAAAAGAAAGCGATTAAGAAGGACGGCGCCGCCAAAGCCAAGCCGGCGCAGCATAAACCGTCCTCCGGCAAGGCCACCGATCGCTCCACGACCGCGCAGTAATTCGCCTACCGGGGCGCCGCACGGCTGCAAGCGCGCAGCCGCTATTAAGCAGTGTTCGCCCAGTCCACATTCTTGAAATTGTTCGACCGATCTGGCCCGCTTCTCGCCAAGAACCAGACAGTCTCGAGCGTAAAACTTGCTCAGCCAGTGCGCGGTCGTGAGCTGAGACGCCTTCCACTGATCATTGCAGCGGCTTGAGGTCACCGAGCATCGTCGGAATAAACTCCGACACGGTAGGATGAATGTGCATCGCGCGTTGGATCACGGTGTAGGGCGCTTTGGCGTACATGACATCGAGGACCGAGTGGATAACCTCGTCGCCTGCGAGTCCCAAAAAGGAGGCACCCAATATTCGTTTGCTCTCTCGATCCACCAGAATTTTCATGAACCCCTTGGTCTCACCTTTCTCAAAGGCGCGGCTGACATCTTCCATGGCCAATGTGGTGATCAGCGCGGGTTTGCCGGCCTTGCGGACCTCGGTTTCCGTCATGCCGGCGCGGCCGAGTGGCGGATCGGTATAGAGCGCGTAGGCGGTTATCCGGTCACTCACGCACCGCTGATCGTTGTCGAGGAGATTTGCCGCCACGATCTCGAAATCGTTCCACGATGTGTGGGTGAACGCGCCCCGCCCGTTGCAGTCGCCCATCGCCCAAATACCAGGGACATTGGTGTGCAACTGATCGTCCACCTGAATGTACCCGCGCGCATCGGTAACAATACCGGATCTATCAAGGCCAAGGTCATCCGTGTTCGGTCGCCGGCCAGTGGCAACCAGGACGTGGGTGCCGACGATCTGTGAACTCTTCCCCGCCGATTTGACCGTCACGGCGATGGCGTTTCCCTGCTTCTCGAGGCTGACCACCTCGCTATCAACGCGCACGTCGATGCCTTCATCTTTCAGGAAATCGGCAATCGCGCGCGAGACGTCCTCGTCCTCACGCGGGATAAGACGTGGTCCGAGTTCGATGACGGTGACGTCGCTTCCGAAACGGCGATAGACTTGTGCGAATTCAAGCCCGACGTAACTGCCGCCCAAAATGACGAGATGCGTGGGCAGGAAATCAATGTCCATCATCGAACTGTTCGTGAGATAGGGAACCCGGTCTAGGCCCGCGATCGGTGGAATCGCCGCGCGCGCACCGACATTGAGGAAAATGCGATCGGCGGAGAGCTCAGCACCGTTTACGGCCACTTTCTTTTCCGCGACGAAGCGCCCGTGGCCTTGGTAAACCGTGCATCCTTGCAAAGACTTCAATGATCGCTCGACGCCGTTGCGCGATGGCGCCACAACCGCGTCCTTGCGCGCCTTGACCGCCTTCATGTCAACATTGATCGTTCCCGCAACTTTCACGCCGTAATCGGCCGCGCGGCGCGCAAGATGTGCAGCGTATGCGCTCGCGACCAGCGTTTTTGTCGGCGTGCAGCCGGTATTGACGCAGGTGCCGCCGAATAGTTTGCGTTCGATGATCGCGATTTTCCAGCCTGCAGCCACCAGGCGTCGCGCTAGGGCCGGCCCGGACTGACCGGTGCCAATGATGATCGCATCGTAGTTGGGCATAACCGACCTCCGACTCTGGCGCTGCGCAGGATACCGCACCCGCGCAGCCTAGTTGTTCGACAGGATCAACTGCATGGTCGATTGGCGCACCGTTCTGTCAGCCAGAACGACGCGGAAACTGCGAAATAAAACCGCTGCCCGAACGCGCGATCGAAAGCTATTAAGCGTCGATCGTAACCAGCGGTGGCCCGCTCTTAGCGTGGCCGATGACGCAGGCATCCGCGTATCCAGCCGCTACAACGCTTCGCACGATCGCGTCGGCTCGGTCGGATGCGCAGGAGATCAGAAGCCCGCCGGAGGTTTGGGGATCGGTTAAAAGATGGCGCTGCCAGTCGGGCATATGCGCCGGCAGTTTCACGCTCTCGCCGTAACTTGCCCAATTGCGCAACGATGCGCCGGTCACCAAGCCCTGCTGCGCAAGCGCCGCCGCCTGAGACAACAAGGGCAGGTCGGTGGCGCGAATGACAAGCGTGAGCTTGGAATTGCGCGCCATCTCTAGGGCATGGCCAAGCAATCCAAAGCCGGTCACATCGGTAATTGCATGAACCGCGGCATCTTTCGCCAATTCGGCGCCGACGCTGTTGAGCAGCGTCGTCGTCGCGATCATCTCGGCATAGCCGGAGGGCGATAGCACTCCCTTTTTGATCGCGGCCGAGTAGACGCCGACGCCCAGCGGTTTCGTCAGAATCATGGCGTCGCCGGGGCGGACGTCAGATTTGCGCCGTACCTGTTCGGCCTTGCATATGCCGATGACAGCGAGGCCGTAGATCGGCTCCGGTGAATCGATGGAGTGGCCACCGGCGACCGGAATGCCCGCGGAGGCGCAAACCGCCGCACCACCTTTGAGAATTTCGCGCACTGTCTCGGGCGCTATCTTGTTAAGCGGCATGCCGAGGATTGCCAGCGCCATGATTGGCTTGCCGCCCATGGCATAGACGTCCGAGATCGCATTGGTTGCGGCGATGCGGCCGAAATCATGGGGATCGTCCACAACCGGCATGAAGAAGTCGGTGGTTGCGATCACGCACGTACCATCATCGAGCTGCCAGACCGCGGCGTCGTCCGGCGTCTCAGTCCCGACCAGTAATTGCCGGTATGGTGCCGCGAGTGGTTGATCTGCCAATAGCTGTTCCAACATCGCAGGCGCCAGCTTGCAGCCGCAGCCGCCGCCATGCGCAAGACTAGTCAATTGCACCGTGGGGACGTTGAGGTTCATGAGTGTTCACCTAATAACGGATTATTCCGATCACTTGCGCAGAGCTGTGGTCCATTGAACAGTTCGACGGCGAAATGGGTCAGTACGATATAACACAGCGTCAGTGGCGATAAAGGCGCAGACCCGGCGAAAGTTCCGAATTAGCGCATATCTGTTATTCGGTGCCGCAGGCGGTCTACCTGTTTTCAACACGCGCTTTTAGAGCGCGCAGGTGCGGAAGCCGGCAAATATGTCATTTCGATCGGGCGGGAAAAAATTCCGGTAGGTCGGTCGCGCCAACCGTGCGCTGGTCGCCCAACACCCGCCGCGCAATACCTTCCTCGCGCCGAACCATGGTTGTGAATAGTCTTGATAGGGATCGGCGCTGAACCCGGGAAACGGCGTGAAGTCGGATGCCGTCCATTCCCAAACATTGCCGACCATCTGCCGGCAGCCGAAGGCGCTGTCGCCTTGCGAACAAGCCGCAACGTCGAGCGGAGCGTCGAATCCAAAATCCAGATTCGCATGCTGACGCGCTGGTGCGGCAGCGCCCCACGGCCAGGGCCGCTTAGCCCCGGAGAGCCGGCTGCCATCGGCGCTGGGCTCGCCGATCGCCGCGGCTTCCCACTCCGCCTCGGTCGGCAGCCGCCGCCCGGCCCAGCGGCACCAAGCCGCGGCCTCGTGCCAGTTAACGAAAACAACGGGGGCGTCTGGGGCTAGGACCTCGGTGCGATCGTAGCGGCGCCATGTCCAGGCGCCATCCGACTTCGGCTGCCAGTATATCGGACGTTCGGCAGACAGACGCTCGCGCCACGCCCAACCGGTGTCACTCCAAAATTCACGAACGCGATAACCGCCGGCCTCGACAAAAGCCGCAAATTCGCGATTGGTCACCGGGGCGCGGGCGATGTGGAATGGGCTGAGCTTGATTTCGTGCGCCCATTTCTCGTTATCAAAAATGAATCCCTCGCTGCGCGTTGCGCCGAGCCGCCAGGCGCCGCCCGGCACTTCGGCATCGCCCGGCAGATTTCCGGCGGCAGTCGCTGCTTGATTGCCAAGATCCCGTGGCGGCGGATAGGCAAGCGTTTCGCGCATATAGGTCAGCGCTTCGACGTGCATATCCTCATGGCGGATCGCCAGATCGTAAAAATAAAGAGCCGGATCCGGGAAATCCGCACGAGCGAGTTGACCACATTGCCGTTCCAGCACCTCACGCAAATAGGCGAAGGTGGCGTTGCGATCCGGCAAATCAAGACTCCAGCGCGTGTCGTGCGCTACAGTCGAGGAATTCCATAGATCATCGGCGCGGTCGATCAGTGGAGCTTGGCCGTGGCTTTGGCGGAGCGTCCAATATTCATGGAACCACCCGACGTGGCCGATCTCCCACAGCACCGGATTGACGATGTCGAGCTTCAGTCCCATCAGCTGTTCTGATGACAGTCCGTCGGTCAGCCGAAGGGTTCGCGTCCGCGTCTGGTGCAGCTGGGACGCCAGTTCCGCCGGGCTCGCGCCGCTGGTGGGCCGTTCTGACACGACGTGATCCATGAAAATAATTCTTATCACTCCGCCCGGCCCGAGTACACGAACTGGCAATGCCGTCGCGGCGCTCCGTTGGGCGCGCATTCTGCGGCGCCTCGGCCACCGTGTGACCATCGCAGGCAACTATGAAGATGAGCCCGCTGATGCAATGGTCGCCATTCATGCCTGGCGCAGCGCTGCGGCCGTACGCCGCTTTAAGATCCGCTATCCGCAGCACCCGCTGATCCTCCAGCTCAGCGGGACCGATATCTACCAATACATTAGTGACGACGCCGAGCCGACGCTGCGATCGATGGAGCTGGCAGACCGGCTTGTTGCATTGAACAGTTTGGCCTGGCGCGTCGTGCCAAAGAGATTTCGCAAAAAGCTTCGTGTCATTTTCCAGTCGGCGCGCAAATCGACTGCTCCGCGCCAGCTCAGCCGGCGCAGCATCGATCTTTGCGTCATCGGCCACTTGCGCGATGTGAAGGATCCGTTGCGCGCGGCAGAAGCCGCGCGGTCATTGCCGCCCACATCCCGCATCCGCGTCGTCCACATCGGCCGCGCCTACAATGCCGAGTGGGCCGCCAAAGCGACGGCCGAGATGGCCGCCAATCCTCGCTATCTCTGGCGCGACGATGTTCCGCGCGCCACTGTTCAGAAGCTGTTGCGGCGGAGCCATGCGATGGTTCTGTCGTCATTAAGCGAAGGCGGCGCCAACGTCCTTTCTGAAGCGATTGTCGCGGGCGTGCCCATTTTGGCCTCGCGCATGGACGGCAATGTCGGCCTCCTTGGCGCCGATTACCCCGCTTATTTTCCGGTCGGGGATACGCCGGCGCTGGCGCGACTAATGCGGCGGATCGAAATTGACCGCCGGTTTGTCGTGAAGCTGGGCCGTGCCATCGCACGCCGCGCGCCGCTGTTTCGGCCGGAACGCGAGGTTACCGCATGGCGAGAGCTGCTGGCGTCGCTCAAACCACTACGATAGGCCAAAGACGAATGTTGCGAGCCACGAGGCGTGCGCGCATCGACAACTGCCGGCAGTCATTCGCCGCGCGGCCAGAAACAGACTTAAGGTGTCTGTTTCGCTCGCATCAGCATCGGCCCAAAGGTGAGCAGAAAAAAAGTGAAGGCCAAAAACCAGGCAGCGCCGGCAGCTAACAGCATCTCGTAGTAGAACGCGGGCAGTAACGGCGCGGCGATGCGCGCCAATGCAGCCACCAGCATGGCGCCATAGATGGCGACCATTGGCGGGCTGGAAGACATGTCGCGACCGGTATGTCCGAGACTTGCGCGCGTCATGATCGCAAGGGTCATCAGGCCCATTGCGCCGGTCGTCCAGGCGTGCAGCGCGCCGCTTGTCGGCACGATGCGAGGCCACAGAATCGAGATCGACAACAGCAACGCGCCGAGCGGCACAAAGGCATAGCCGAGATGCAGAACGAACAGGATCGGCTCACGCCACGTGCCCGCGCCCGTCCAGCGCGACAGTCGGGCCGCCTGTGCGATCGCCATGACAACGAGCAATGCCGCCGTGCCATACCAATCCGGCGCCGCGATCCAAGCGATCAGGGCAACGGCCCCGATCGCGATCGAGGCGATATCGAAGCGGCTGAACGAT
>JBPYFG010000298.1:0-4347 GCA_051986365.1 Xanthobacteraceae bacterium | reverse complement strand
GCCTGCGCGAAAGCCGGGATTTGCGCACCGCCGGCCACTGCCAGCGTGCCGGCCAAAGCAACACTGCCGCGAAGAACATCACGTCGGCGCATTATTTCCTCCCTGAAGTCTTATCCTGAAGCGATTGTATATACGGTTGACGCCGCGGGGTGCCTAGCGTAGTCATCAGGTCATATGATGACCTGACCAGACGGATTTGACCCTGTCAAGACTTCCCGCCGATTTCTTTCTCCCGCTGGGTCCGGCCAAGAACCGGACCGGCGAGGTGGTCGAGCGGCTGGCGGCGGAAATCGCCAGCGGCCGTCTCGCGCCCGGCGCGCAGCTGCCGACCGAACAGGAAATGACGGCGGCGCTCGGCGTGAGCCGCACGGTGGTGCGCGAAGCCGTGGCGGTGCTCCGCGCCGAGGGGCTCGTCGAGACCCGCCAAGGCGTCGGCGCCTTCGTCGTGCGCGACGTCCAGCGCCGCCCGTTCCGCATCGATCCCGACGGCTTGCGATCGATCGCAGAGGTCGTGCAGGTGATGGAGCTGCGCACCGGCGTCGAGGTCGAAGCGGCAAGTCTCGCCGCCGAACGTGCGAGCGTCGGAGCGCGCCGCCGCATTGCCAGCGCGCTCTCGGCGATCGACGCGGCGCTAGCGCGCGGCGAAAGCGCGATCGACGAAGATTTTGCTTTCCACCAGGCGATTGCCGCCGCGACCGAAAATCCACATTTCATGCGCTTTCTCGAATTCCTCGGCCGCTTTCTCATTCCGCGGCAGAGTGTCCGCATCGGACTCAAGAGCGGCAAAGAGTTGCGGACCTATTTGGAGCGGATCCAGACCGAGCACCGCGCGATCGCCACGGCGATCGAGGGCGCCGACGTTGCCGGCGCGCGGCGCAGGATGCGGCGCCACCTGCTCGGCAGCCGCCAGCGCTATCAGCGGCTCGCCGAGCAAAGCGGACGAACCGTGTTGCCAATCCGCGCCGAGGAGCGGGTATAGCGATTTCTCCCTCTCTCCCGCGCGGGGAAAGGCGATGTTTTCACCCGTTCTTATCCGCATCATATTCGGCGCTGCAAAACGGGCCACCCTGGTAGCGGGCGCCGATCGGATCGGGCGGCAGCTTGGCCTGCGCCGCCAGCGCCGCTTCTCGATAATTCTCGCCGCGGCCTTGCGGCCGATAGCCAAAATGCGCCGCGCGGCTATTGTCCCAAAAGCTCGCCGCATTATCGGACACACCGTAGAAGATTTCGAAACGAATGTCGGGATGCTCAAGCCCGATGCGCATGAGCTGCGCCAGGTCTTCTGGTTTCACCCAGATCGACAGGCGCCGCTCGTCGACCGGCATGTCGGCGACATTGCCGATGCGCAGGCACGTGACGCGCAGGCCGTGCTTGTCGGCATAGAGTGAACCGAGCGCTTCGCCGAACGCTTTGCTCACGCCGTAGCGGCTATCGGGCCGGACCCGCACATCGACGCCGATGCGCTGCGAGCGCGGAAAGAAACCGATGGCGTGATTGGACGACGCGAACACCACGCGCTTGACGCCGGCGCGGCGCGCCGCCTCGAACAGGTTGTAGCAGCCGATGATATTGGCGTTGAGGATCGTTTCCCACGATCCTTCGACGGAATGGCCGCCGAGATGAATGACGCCTTCCATGCCGGCGACCGCCTTCTCGACCTGCGCGAGATCGGTGAGGTCGGCGGGGACAAAGTCGTCGCCGGCGGCGAGGTCCGCGGGCTTTCGGATATCGCTCGCCCGAAGATGCGAATAGACACCGCGCAAAATCTTGCGCAATCGCGTGCCGATATCGCCGGCCGCGCCGGTAATGAGAACGTTTTGCATCAGTCACTCCAAAACTCGAGCGGAATTCGCATTCGCCACGTCGCGTCGTCATCCTTACACTTTTGTTCGCGCCGGTCGATGCTCCCGGCCCTTCACGAGGGCTGCGATGCCGGACAATTTGCAAGTGACCAGAGGCCTGGCGCGATTCGTCGCCGAGACGGAATGGGATGCGCTGACTGCGCCGGTCGTGCATCAGGCCAAGCGCGCGCTCGTCAACTTCTTCGCCGTGGCGCTCACCGGCTGCCGCGAAGGAGCGATCGAAACGGCGCTGCAATCGCTCGCCACTTTTTCTGGCAGCCAGCAAGCGACGGTGATCGGGCGCGGCGCACGCCTCGATGCGCTTTCCGCCGCGTTTCTCAATGCCGCAAGCGCCAATGTGCTCGACTTCTGCGACACCCACGTGCCAACCGTTATTCATCCAACCGCGCCGGTGGCCCCTGCTCTGTTCGCGCTTGCTGAACTTAAACGCGTGAGCGGCCGTGATCTCATTCTCGCTTTTGTGCTCGGCACGGAAATTGAATGCCGGATCGGGCTTGCGATCTCGCCAAGCCATTACCGGCGGGGCTGGCACATCACCGCGACCTGCGGCGTGTTCGGCGCCGCCGCAGCTAGCGGGAAAATGCTTGCGCTCAAAGCCGAGCCAATGGTCTCCGCTCTCGGTCTCGCTGCGACCCAAGCCGCGGGCCTGTGCGAATGCCTCGGCACGCCGGCCAAAAGCGTTCACGTCGGCAATGCCGCGCGCAACGGGCTGTGGTCGGCGCTATTGGCCGCGCAAGGCCTTGCCGGTCCGGCCGAGCCGCTGACCGGCGGCCAAGGCTACTTCCACGCGCTTGCCGAGACACCGCGGCTTTCGGTTCTCACCGACGGGCTCGGCGGCAGCTGGGAAATCATGAAGACCGCGTTCAAGCCTTATCCGTGCGGCTTCGTCGTCCATCCGGTGCTCGATTGCGTCATCGACTGGCGGCGCGCGCATCCCGACGCGATCGTGGAACAGGTGATGGTCACCGGTAATCCCCTCCTGGCCGCGCGCACCGACCGGCCGAACATTTCGACGAGCGGCCAATCGCAGGTAAGCGTGCAGCACGCGGTGGCCGCCGCGCTTGTCACCGGCAAAGCCGGCGTCGAACAATTCGGCGAGGCTTGCGTGAACGATCCGCGTGTCGTCGCACTGCGTGGCAAGATCGCGGTCAAGCGCGACGAGAGCTTTGCCACCACCGCGGCCGCGGTCGAGATCGCGGCTGCCGGCGGCAAGCTTCACAAGCTCCATCAGCGCGCTGCGCGCGGCAGCCCCGACAATCCGATGACCGACCGCGACCTCGAAGGCAAGCTGCGCGAGGCAGCGGCGCACGCCATTCCGCGCAATGATGTTGCTGCGCTGATTGAGGCAATCTGGACACTTGAGGATTGTCCGGATATTGCGACGCTGCCGGCGTTGACCGCGCCGCAAACAAATTGAAGGGAGTCGGGGGCTAGTGGGCGGATTTGAAGTTCCTACAAACAATCGGCTAGCTCGGTTAGGAACTTCAAATCCGAAATCCACATAGAATTATAAATTACCAATGTCCCTTTGATTCCGAAGTTCGCATCAGGGGAGACGCAACCACTTGCGAACTTCGGAATCGGGACACTAGCCATGAACAATGCCGCCAACAACAAGCGCGTGTTTCTGGTCGTGCCGCATGTGCCGGCGGGTTATCTCGACATCGTCGGTAAGCGCGACGACGTGCGGCTCGACAAGCTTGACAACGACAACATGTCGGCAACGGCGAAATCCGTTCTGGCCGCCGCGCACGCTTACCAGACCAGCTCGACGCGCGACGAGCTGGTGCGGCACTACCATACCGGCGCTGAGCTCCTGCGGCACTCGCCGAATCTGCTGATCGTCTCAACCAACGGCGCCGGTTACGACACGGTCGATGTGAAGGCCTGCACCGAGTGCGGCATCCTGGTCGTCAATCAGGCCGGCGGCAATGCGGAATCGGTGGCCGAACACGTGCTCGGCCTGCTGCTGTCGCTCTCCAAGCGCGTGGTCGAATGTGATCGAGCGCTGCGCGCCGGCACGCTGACCGACCGCGGCGATTTCATCGGCCGCGAGGCGCATGGCAAGACCATCGGCATCGTCGGCATCGGCAATGTCGGGCGGCGCGTCGCCGAACTCGGTCGCGGCCTGTTCCATATGGACGCCCTCGCCTATGACCCTTATGTCGACGCCGAGGAGACGCGCAAACGCGGCGCGCGCAAAGTCGAACTCGACGAACTTTTGCGCAGCGCCGATTTCGTCTCGATCAATTGCCCGCTGACCGAGGAGACGCGCGGCATGATCGGGGCGCGCGAATATGCATTAATGAAGCCGACCGCTTATTTCATCACCACCGCGCGCGGTTTCATCCATGACGAGGCGGCGCTCGAAGCGGCGCTGCGCGACAAGACGATCGCCGGCGCCGGGCTCGACGTTTGGGGCAAGGAGCCGCCGCCGGTCGCGCATCCGTTATTGAAATTCGACAATGTCATCGTCACGGCGCAT
>JBPYFG010000297.1:0-3496 GCA_051986365.1 Xanthobacteraceae bacterium | reverse complement strand
ACTTGCTGCCCGAGCGCAACGGAAAGTTTCGCGCCGACGAGCCGCCCCATCACGTCGACGCCGCCGCCGGCCGGATAGGGCACGATCAGGGTAATGGGCTTGGATGGATATTCCTGCGCGTTAGCTGAAAAAACTTGCGCACAACACAAAGCCAGAATGGCGGCGGCCGCCGTTCGCGCCGCGTCGATGATCCGGGTCATGTGATGTCCTCCCGGCCGGCACTATATGGCGAAAGTACCATGGGTTGAATGTCACTTCCTGATTCACCTCTCCCCGATGGGGAGAGGTCGCGAGCCAACGGGTCCGGCCCGAAGTGGCCGGCCCGATGACAAGCTCCGCGAGCGGGTGAGGGGGTTCGGTAATTTCAATTTTAAACTCGTTTCCGCCTCACCCCAACCCTCTCCCCGACGGGGAGAGGGAGTTCGACTTACGCACGGCATGAGCTAGAGTGGCGATCCAAACAGGAAAGCTCTTCATGCGCTTTGGTTTGTTCGGCAGCGCCACTGCGCGCCACGGCGGCCCCGACGTCGATTCTGGCCAAGGCTATCGGCAATTCGTCGAATACAATGTCGAGGCCGAAGCGCTGGGCTACCATTCGACGTTTCTGGTCGAGCATCATTTCACCGGCTTCGGCCAGGTCTCGGCCAGTCTGGCGCTGCTCACCTGGGTGGCGGCAAGGACCCGAACGCTCCGGCTTGGCACGGCGGTGCTGGTGCTGCCGTGGCACAATCCGGTGCTGCTCGCCGAGCAGGCCGCGACCATCGATCTATTATCCGGCGGGCGCCTCGATTTCGGCGTCGGCAAAGGCTATCGGCACGGCGAATTCGCCGGCTTCTGCATTCCGATGGAGGAAGCCGATGCGCGCTTCAACGAAACGCTCGATGTCATCCTGAAATCCTGGACCTCCAAGCAGCGCTTTTCGCATTCCGGCAAATACTGGCGCTTCGACGACATCATCGTCGAGCCGCCCACCGCGCAAAAGCCGCATCCGCCGATGTGGATGGCGGCGGGCAATCCGGATTCGATCCGCCAGGTTGCCGAGCGCGGCTTTAATCTCTTGCTCGATCAATTTGCCTCGTTCGAGACCGTGGCCGAGCGCATCGCCACGTTCAAGGCTGCGGTCGAAGCGCGCGGCCGCGCCTTCGATCCGATGGATGTCGGTGTGGCGCGCGCTTTTTACGTCGCCAAGGATCAAGCCGATAAGGAGGTCGCGCTGGAGCGCCGGCTCGAAGCGCAGCGCCGCCTCGCCGCCGCCTCGAACGCGCCGGACGGCACCAAGAGCAAGGCCAGCATCATGGCCTTCTCCGACACCCGCGAGGCGAGCGAAGAGAGCGCGCTCTACGGCACGCCTGACGAGATCGCGCGGAAAGTCGAAAACCTGCAGGCGCTCGGCGTCGGCTATGTGCTGCTCAATGGCGGCGGCCCGGCGCAGGACAGCTTGCGCCGTTTCGCCCGTGAAGTGATGCCGGCTTTTAGCGAAGAGCCGCGCGCGCGCGTGGTCGGGTGAGGTTCATTCCGCTCATTCCCGCGCAAGCGGGAATCCAGGGGTTCATCGTGTTAAACGTATCTTTTCTGGATCCCCGCCTTCGCGGGGACGAGCGGATTTCCAGGCCAATCCAATGATCAACAAGATCGTGCAGACCATGGCCGAAGCCATGGCGGGCATCCGCGATGGCGCGGTCGTGTTGCTCGGCGGCTTCGGCAGCATCGGTCAGCCCAACGCGCTGATCGATGGGCTGATCGAGCATGGCGCCAAAGATTTGACCATCGTCTCCAACAATGCCGGCGTTGGCCGCATCGGTCTGGCGCGGCTGCTCGAGCTCGGGCGGGTGCGCAAGATCATTTGCTCCTATCCGCGTTCGGTCGATCCGGTCGTGTTCGAGGAGCTTTATCGCGCCGGCAAAATCGAACTGGAAATCGTGCCGCAGGGCACGCTGGCGGAACGGATGCGCGCCGCCGGCGCCGGCATTCCCGCATTCTTCACCGCCACCGCCGTCGGCACCAAGCTTGCCGCCGGCAAGGAGCAACGCGACATTGGCGGACGCCAATATCTCCTGGAAGAGGCGCTCGCCGGGGATGTCGCACTGATCGAGGCATGGGAGGCGGACCGCTGGGGCAACCTGACCTATCGGTCTTCAGCGCGCAATTTCAACCCGGTCATGGCCATGGCGGCGACGTTGACGATCGCGCAGGCGCAGCACATTGTGGAACTCGGCGCGTTGGATCCGGAAAAGATCGCGACCGCCGGCATCCACGTCGATCGCGTGCTGCACGTGCCCTATGGCGAACCGACCGTGACGTGATGAGGCGGCAGTGAACGAGACCGCGGCCGAAATCGAGGCAAAATGCAAACCGATGACGCGCGCCGAAATGGCGGCGCGGCTCGCGCGCGATATTCCGGAAGGCTGGTACGTCAATCTCGGCATCGGCGCGCCGTTGCAGGTGGCCGACTATGTGCCGGCCGACCGCGAAGTCATTTTCCATTCCGAGAACGGCGTGCTTGGCATGGGCCCGGCGCCGGCACCCGAAGCGATCAACCGCTGGCTCATCAATGCCGGCAAGCAATATGTCACGCTGCGCGAAGGCGGCGCTTATATGCATCATGCCGACAGCTTCGGCCTTATCCGCGGCGGCCATCTCGATCTATGCGTGCTTGGCGCTTTTCAGGTCGCCGAGAACGGCGACATCGCCAACTGGTCGATCTCCGACAATGACAGCGCGCCCGCGGTCGGCGGCGCCATGGATCTCGCCGTTGGCGCGCGGCAGGTCTGGGTATTGATGGAGCATCAGACCAAATCCGGCGAAAGCCGGCTGGTCCGCCGCTGCACTTACCCGCTGACCGCGCTCGGGGTGGTCAAACGCGTCTATACCAATCTCGCTGTCCTCGACGTCACGCCCGAGGGCTTTGCCGTACGCGACATGGTTGAGGGATTGACGCTTGAGGCGCTGCAAAAACTGACGGACGCGCCGCTGCACGCCAAAAACGCATCAATATCATGCGTTTGACTACAGGTCGCATGATATGAATTTTTTTCAAACTTAAGCGTTTGGACGTTTGAAGCGAGAAGTGCTCCCCTGATGGGGCCGTTGGCTGGCGCCGAGGTATCGATGCGCGACGAGTTCAGCGGCCCCAGTGAAATTCGGTGGCGTGCCGATCAGGGGAACACGCAAATGGGAATTGGATTCCGCAGCAGCCGGACCAACGGTGCGGCGAGCGTCAAGCCCGACGCGGCGTCGGCGCAGCATGCAGACGACGACGATCGCGCACGGCGTTTCCATCAAGCCGCCTTGCCGCATCTCAACGACATCTACACGCTGGCGCGTTACCTGATGCGCAACGTCGACGATGCCGAGGATGCGGTCCAAGAATGTTACATCCGCGGCTTGCGCTATTTCGACAGCTATCGCGGCCCGGCTATGAAACCGTGGTTGCTCGCAATCCTGAGAAATATCTGCTTGTCCGAATTCGCGCGCCGCAGCAAACAGGAGCCGCTGA
>JBPYFG010000296.1:0-3670 GCA_051986365.1 Xanthobacteraceae bacterium | reverse complement strand
GGAGCCGCCGTCATGTTTTCATTCCGCAAGAAGCTGGAAATGCCCGCGCCCGAGGAGGCGCTGCCGGGGCGCACGACGCCGATCCCGACCGCGCGGACCCATTTCGTCAATGGCCGGCCGCTTAAAGGCCCCTACCCCGAAGGCCTCGCCATGGCGATGTTCGGGCTCGGCTGCTTCTGGGGCGCCGAGCGCAAATTCTGGGAACTCGGCGACGGCGTCTATGTGACCGCGGCCGGCTATGCCGGCGGGCTCACCCCGAATCCGACCTACGAAGAAGTGTGCTCCGGCCGCACCGGGCACAACGAAGTCGTGCTCGTGGTCTATGACCCGAAGAAAATCTCCTACGATCGCCTGCTCAAGACGTTCTGGGAAAGCCACGACCCGACCCAAGGCATGCGCCAGGGCAACGATGTCGGCACGCAGTATCGCTCCGCCATCTACGTGTTCTCGCCGGAGCAACGCGCCGCTGCCGAAGCCTCCAAGGCCGCTTACGGCAAAGCGCTGGCGGCCGAGCGCATGGGCCCGACCACCACCGAGATCGTTGACGCGCCGCCGTTCTATTTCGCCGAAGATTACCACCAGCAATATCTCGCCAAGAATCCGCACGGGTATTGCGGCCTCGGCGGCACGGGAGTCAGCTGCCCGGTCGGCAGCGGCGTAGCCGCGTAGCCAGGCATCAGCGATCAGGACATCAGGGATTCAGGCAGCAGGGATCAGTCCATCAGGGATCAGGATTCTCTTTGCGCCTGTTCCCTGATTCCCGACTACCTGACATGCTTGGCCAAGAACGCCGTCGCCCGCTGCCAGGCGAGCTTGGCGGCTTCGGCGTTGTAGCTGCCGCGCTCGTCGCAATGAAAGCCGTGCTGGGCGTTCGGATAGACGAAGATTTCACAATCGCCGCCGCGTTTCTTTTTGATCATCTCGACGTCGCTCATCGGGATCGAGGCATCTTGCTCGCCGAAATGCATCTGCGTCGGCACTTTCGGTTTTTCATCCGCGTTCTTGGCGATCTGGCCGCCGTAATAGCAGACCGCGGCCGATAGTCCGTTGAGCCGGCACGCGGACAGAAACGAGATAGTGCCGCCCATGCAAAAGCCCATGATGCCGACCGGGCCGTTCTTCTTCAGTTCGTCGATCGCAGCCTGCACGTCGCGCAACATTGCGTTCCAATCCGGGTTGGCGACGAACTTGCGCGCATTGGCGATCTCGTCGGGCGAGTAACCGGATTCAAAGTTCGGCTGCTGGCGATCGAACACCGCCGGCGCCAGCGCCGCGTAGCCTTCGCCAGCCAGCCGATCGCAAACCGCGCGGATATGATGATTGACGCCAAAAATTTCCTGAATAAGGACGATGCCGCCTTTGGCTTTGCCGGAGGGATCGGCGCGGTAGGCGCCGAGCTTGAAACTATCCGAAGCCGTCAAAGTAAAGTGCTTACCCAATGTGGTCCTCCATTGATGTTCTGGTCGCGGGTAATCGCGGGCCGGCAGCCTATCGGCGGGCTTGGCCCTGCTCAACCGGGTCGTTATCCGTCACCCTGAGGCGGCCGCCAAGGGGTCCGGCCCGAAGTGGCCGGCCCGATGGCATGCTCCGCGGCCCTCGAAGGGCGACGGCCAATGCGCCTCGACCGTTCATCCTTCGAGCCTCGCTTCGCTCGCACCTCAGGGTGACGGAATGAGGCAATTTCTTTCCAAGAATCTCAGCTTAATTCGCTTGGTTCAGTGCGTAACGACATCGAAATCGGTGCCTTCGCCGGTTTCGTCGCCGAGACCTTGATCGGAAATGATGAGCGCGGAGCCGGGCACGATCATTTGCGCAATCGCTTCGCCCACCTCCGGTGATATCTCGATGCGGGCGAGGACTTGTGCCGGGCTTTGCGGCGATGGCGTGTCGCTCGCCCGATCCTCCTCGATCTCGCGCCGCCGCACGCGGCCGTGACGATCGCGGCGCTCTTCGACATATCGGACACGCTTCGGCGGCTCGCCGGGCAGGGACACCACATTCCAGCGCAAGATGGTGTGCTCGGGTCCGGTGAATTCCAATGCCGTGAAGACATGCGTGCCGAGCGGCGATTCCGGCTCTGTGATGGTCACTGGGACATCGAACAGCGGCTCGAAATCCTGGCGGATGTAAAGGCGCTGCCGCTTGCGGCTGACGAAGATCGAGATCGGGATTTTCTTCGCCGCCGCACCTTTCGCCAAGTCGATTGGTGTGGGCGGCGCCGGCGATGCAGCAGCGCCGGCTGCGGCCGCATCGGCATCCGTAGTGGGCGCGGCGCTTTCCGTTTTCTGATCGGGTTTGATCGCCGGCGCGGCGGCTTGCGGCGTCACGATATCCGACTGCACCGGCGGCATCACGACATCGGACTGCACCGCCGGCGGCGTCAGCGTGTTCGCATGCACCGCGAGCTCGGCCGGCTTGGCGACGACCGGCTCGACTTCGTTTGCGACCGGCGCCGCGATCTCTGGCGGCTTTTCCTTGTGCACGAACAAATGCGGGTCGGCGAAGTCGACCGGCTTGAGTTCGGCATTGGCGATAATGACGCGCGTGTTGAGCTTGGTCAGGTGGTACAGCCGCACGGCGAAATCGTGCGGCATGCGGATGCAGCCGTGCGAGGCCCGGTGTCCGATGCTTTCACCTTCATGCATGGCGACGCCGGACCAGGTGATGCGCTGCATGTAGGGCATCGGCGCATTACTGTAGATGTTGGAACGATGAAAGACCTGCTTCTGGATGACGCTAAAAACGCCCAGCGGCGTCGGCAGGCTCGGGACGCCAGTCGCGATTGAAGTGTCGGCGACATGCACCCCGTCGCTATAGAGGTGCAGCTTCTGCTGATTGATCGAAATGAAAATCTGCAGCGGCCCTTTTTGAATTTGGCCGAACGGTTCCTTGTCGACCCGATCGGCGGCTTTCGGTTCGTGCGATTTGTGCGCGGATTTATGATTGTGCCAACCGCCGTACCAACCGCCATACCAATAAGCAGCCGCAGCAGGAGATGCATTCGCCGTCAGGGCCAGACCTGCACCGAAGGCAAGCACAAAAGCGCCTCTGCCGACGACTCGGCGATCCCGCCGAGACGGCGTCTTGTTGTGTCGCGCGCGCGTGACGAGCAATTTTGCCCCCGTCGACGTGGAATCGTCTTGAGCCCAGCCCGAATTGTAGTGGACCGGATCAGCTTTCGCCAAGTCGCGAGTGTGACGTGGCGGTGGCAAATTGCGGCAAAACTTCGGTCGAGAAGGCACGATGGAACGCCGCATGAGAGCACTGCAAATTATGCAGAGAGACGCCGCGAATTATAATGCCAGCGCGGACAAGATCTTACATTCCGATTCCGTTTGCTTGCCATGCGCATTTGCGCGCGCATTGTTAGCGCTGCGACTTAGGTCACCGTGGCAAAGCAAATGTTTCCGCCAAAAGTTCATAGGAATGACGGCGCGCGGCATGATCGTGGACCATGGTCGTAATCATAAGTTCATCGGCTCGCGTCGCGTCGGCCAAAGCGAGCAAGCGATCCTTCACGGTGATCGCGCTGCCAATCGCCAAGCGGGCGCGTTGACGCGCCGTCCGCTCGCGATCGACGGCAGTGTAAGGATAAGCGGCAGCGGCCTCCGGCGATTCCAGCGGCAGGTATTCACCCTGGGCGCGCCGCACGTAATGGAGTTGGGCGCTG
>JBPYFG010000295.1:0-2248 GCA_051986365.1 Xanthobacteraceae bacterium | reverse complement strand
CGGGCATGAGCGGAATTTTAGGAGTCGATTTATGCGCATTGTCGTTCACGGCCAGCAGGCTTTTGGCAAAGCGGTGCTTGAAGCGCTGCTCAAACGTGGCGAGAACGTGATCGCCGTCTATGTCGCGCCTGAACGCCCGGGCGCCAAGGCCGATCCGCTTAAGGAAGCGGCGCTTGCCGCGAAGCTCCCGGTCTACCAGCCCGATTCCTACAAAAAGCCAGAAGTGTGGGACGAGTTCAAAGCGCTCAAGCCGGATCTTCAGGTGATGGCCTTTGTTACGCTGTTCGTTCCAGAAGAATTCCTCAACATCCCGACCCACGGCTCGATCCAGTACCATCCGTCGCTGTTGCCCGCTTATCGCGGCGCCAGCGCGATCAATTGGCCGATCATCAAGGGCGAGAAGGAAACCGGACTGTCGATTTTCTGGCCCGACAACGGGTTGGATACCGGCGATGTGCTTATTCAGAAAAAGACGCCGATCGGTCCGACCGACACGCTCGGCACGGTCTATTTCGATCGGCTGTTTCCGATGGGCGTTGAGGCGATACTGGAGGCGGTTGATCTGGTCAAGGCCGGCAAGGCGCCGCGCATCAAGCAGGACGATTCAAGGGCCACTTACGAAGGCCGTTGCGGGGCGGAGAACGCCAAGATCGACTGGGGCAAGCCCTGGCAGCAGATTGATCGGCTGATCCGCGGTTGCAATCCGGCGCCGGGCGCCTGGACGCAACTCAACGGCAAGACGCTTAAGATTTTCGATGCTAAGCCATTGCCGGCGAAAGAGCCGAAAGGGATCGGCGGCAAGCTTGGTGAAATTGTCGCTGTCGAAGCCGACGGCTTCACAGTCGTCTGCGCCGACGGCCGCTTCAAGGTCTCGCGCGTGCAGCCTGCCGACGGCAAAAAAATCGAAGCCGGCGAATGGGCCAAATCAGTCAATCTCGCGGTCAAGGCGAGGTTTGCGTGAGACTACCGCGCCTTTTCTGTTCACCGTCATTCCGGGACGCGAGCGAAGCTCGCGGGCCCGGAATCCATAATCCCCGCTGCGGAATATGGATTCTGGGCTCGCCGCTTCGCGGCGCCCCGGAATGACAATTTTCCTCTCAGTTTGGATTGCCATCATGCCGGCCTCGCAACATCAGTCGCCAAAAACCGATATTGAAATTTCGCAAGCCGCCAAGAAACGGCCGATCATCGACGTCGCGCGCGAGCGGCTTGGGCTGACGCCCGAGAATCTCGAGCCTTACGGCCATTACAAGGCCAAGGTATCGATGGATTTCATCAAAACGCTGCAGAACAAGCCGAATGGGAAGCTCATCCTGGTGAGCGCGATCAACCCGACGCCGGCGGGCGAGGGCAAAACCACGACCACGGTCGGGCTTACCGACGCGCTCAACCACATTGGCAAGAAGGCGATGCTGTGCATCCGCGAGCCGTCGCTCGGCCCGTCCTTCGGCATGAAGGGTGGCGCGGCCGGCGGTGGTTACGCGCAGGTCGTGCCGATGGAGGACATCAATCTGCACTTCACCGGCGATTTTCACGCCATCACCTCGGCAAACAATTTGCTCGCCGCCTTGATCGACAATCACATCTATTTCGGCAACGCGCTCGGCATCGATTCACGCCGCGTGGCCTGGCGGCGCGTGCTCGATATGAATGACCGGGCGCTGCGTTCGATCGTTTCGTCGCTTGGCGGCGTCGCCAACGGTTTTCCGCGCGAGGACGGCTTCGACATCACGGTTGCTTCCGAAGTGATGGCGATCTTCTGCCTGGCACGCGATCTGGACGATCTGAAAAATCGTTTGGGCAATATCGTTGTCGCCTATACGCGCGACCGCAAGCCGATCCGCGCCCGCGATCTCAAGGCGCATGGCGCCATGGCGGTGCTGCTCAAAGAGGCGCTGGCGCCCAATCTGGTGCAGACGCTGGAAAGCACGCCCGCCTTCATCCACGGTGGCCCATTCGCCAACATCGCGCATGGCTGCAATTCGGTGCTGGCAACGACCACGGCGTTAAAGCTTGCCGATTACGTCGTGACCGAGGCCGGATTCGGCGCCGATCTCGGCGGCGAGAAATTCATCGATATCAAATGCCGCAAGGCCGGCATCGCACCCGATTGCATGGTTCTGGTGGCGACCATCCGTGCATTGAAAATGCATGGCGGCGTCAAAAAAGAGGATCTCAAGGCGGAGAATCTCAAGGCGCTTGAAGCCGGCATGGCCAATCTGCAGCGCCACGTCGAGAACGTGCAGAA
>JBPYFG010000294.1:0-3082 GCA_051986365.1 Xanthobacteraceae bacterium | reverse complement strand
CGACCGAGAATCCGGCTTTGGTCCGCGCTTTCGGGATCAATGTGCCGCGCATGGTGACGCTGACCTATGGCTTCGGCGTCGGGCTTGCCGGACTCGCCGGTGTGATGGCGGCGCCGATCTATAACGTCTCGCCGCAAATGGGGTCCGACATTATCATCGTGGTGTTCGCCGTCGTGGTCATCGGCGGCATGGGCTCGATCATGGGCGCGATCGTCACCGGCTTCGCGCTCGGCATCGTCGAAGGGCTGACCAAGGTGTTCTTTCCCGAGGCATCGAACACGGTGATCTTTATGATCATGATCCTTGTGCTGCTCGTTCGCCCGGCGGGGCTGTTCGGACGGAGCGCGTGATGGCAACGCTGGCGGCGGCAGCGCCGGTTCGGCGCGAAACGGAGTGGAGCCTCGCGCTCGCTGGGGCCGCGTTGGTCATTTTCCTCGTCGCCGCGCCATTCGCGCTCTACCCGGTCTTCATCATGAAGGCCTTGTGCTTTGCGCTGTTTGCCTGCGCCTTCAATCTCTTGATCGGCTATGTCGGCCTGGTGTCGTTCGGCCACGCGCTGTATTTCGGCTGGGCCGGATATCTCGCCGCCCATGCCGCAAAGGTGTGGGGATTGCCGCCGGAACTCGCGGTGCTCACCGGCACCGTGACCGGGATGGCGCTCGGGCTGATCGCCGGGGTCGTCGCGATCCGCCGCCAGGGCATTTATTTCGCGATGATCACGCTGGCGCTGGCGCAGATGATGTATCTCGTCGCGCTGCGGGTCAAAATGACCGGCGGCGAGGACGGCATTCAAGGCGTGCCGCGCGGCCGGTTGTTCGGGACTTTTGATCTGAGCAATGAGATGACGATGTACGCCTTTGTCGTCGTCGTCGCGCTCGCCGCGTTTTTCCTGATCTATCGCATCATCAATTCGCCGTTCGGCGAAGTACTCAAGGCGATTCGCGAAAACGAACAGCGCGCCGTTTCGCTTGGCTACAAGACCGACAACTACAAGCTCGTCGCCTTTGTGCTCTCGGCAACATTGGCCGGCCTCGCGGGATCGCTGAAGGCGCTGGTCTTTCAGCTCGCCTCGTTGACCGACGTGCACTGGACCATGTCGGGCGAAGTCGTCTTGATGACGCTGGTCGGCGGGCTCGGCACGATCTTCGGCCCGATCGTCGGCGCGTTTTTGATCGTTGCCATGGAGAATTATCTGGCGCCGTTCGGGCAGTGGGTGCTGGTTATCCAGGGCGCGGTATTCGTCATCTGCGTGCTGGCGTTCCGGCGTGGCATCGTGGGCGAATTAGCGGCGCGCTTGCGGGTGCGATTGTA
This sequence comes from Xanthobacteraceae bacterium, assembly GCA_051986365.1. Classification (GTDB taxonomy): domain Bacteria; phylum Pseudomonadota; class Alphaproteobacteria; order Rhizobiales; family Xanthobacteraceae; genus BOG-931. The sequence goes on along the minus strand of JBPYFG010000294.1, from coordinate 1,771 downwards.
AATCGGTGTCAGACGGGAGGAGATCATGGGTGCGGAAGCGCGCTTAAAGGAGCTCGGCATCGTGCTGCCGAAAATCGAGAAGCCGGTCGCCAATTATCTGCCATACCGGCTCGCCGGAAACATTCTCTATCTGGCCGGCCAGGGTCCGCGCGACGCCAACGGCAAGCAGCTCACCGGCAAGCTTGGCGTCGATATTGGCGTCGAGGAGGGTTACCGGCGCGCTCGTCTGGTCGGGCTAGGGATGCTGGCCGCCATGCGCGAGGCGCTCGGCTCGCTCGACCGCGTCGATTTCATCGTCAAGCTTCTCGGCATGGTCAATGCCGCGCCGGACTTCAACGATTCACCGAAAGTCATCAACGGCTGTTCCGATCTGTTCGTCGAAGTGTTCGGTGACGCCGGCCGGCACGCCCGCTCGGCGGTGGGTAATGTCATGTTGCCCAGCCAGATATCCGTCGAGATCGAGGGCATTGTCGCGGTCAAATCGTGATCTCAATCATATTTTGATGATCGGCGAGCGCTTAAAAGCAGCGCGTTTGGCGCCGTCGAATCGATTTACCCGCTGTTATCTACAAACAAAAAGTCAACCAATAGTCGGCTTGCAGCAACATTCATTTTTGTTGCTTGAATCAGCAACGCACGTTGGTTATCGAGAAGCGCCGATTCAACGGCGGTTTGGCTCCCTTGATGTCGGAACGGCAACAAAGTCCGTACGACAGTATCGCCCGCAGCTGGCTCGCTTTGGTTGAGCGTCGGCAACGGAACTTCATCGATCTTTGCACGACCGGGCGCTGGCGGCACTACTATACGCAAGCGCAATTCCTCGATGAGATGCGCAAAGTGCTGCATCTTCGTAACCAATGGGCGCACCTTGCCGGCGTTTCGGTCAGCGAGCAAATAGAGTTGCAACAAATGGATTTGCAGCTAATAGACTTGCAGCAAATACACTTGCAGCAAAACATCAAACAAAACGATCGTTACAACCAAGATGCCGGCGGGAGAGGGGCAAAGCTATCGTCGCATGCCGTGCTTGGCCAGCGGCGCTTGCCCGCGTCGGCGATCTTGGCCGCCGTAGCGGGACGTCTCTGACGCGCTGGACTTAAAAGCGCTAAGCCCTTATCCAAGGGTTCCTGTTCAAAAACATGACGTCCACCAGAGCGCTCTTGCGCTTGAATGCCCGCCCTTAGGCCCATTTCCTCCAACATGTGACAATCAATGCCGAGCGCGCTGTTCTCGCCGATCAAGCTTGCCGACCTGACGCTTTCGAACCGCATTGTCGTGTCGCCGATGTGCCAGTACAGCGCCAATGACGGCGTCGCCAATGACTGGCACCTGACCCATCTCGGCATGCTGGCCAATTCCGGCGGCGGCTTGCTTGTCGTCGAAGCCACCCATGTCGAACGTCATGGCCGCATCACCCACGGATGCCTCGGGCTTTATTCGGACGCCTGCGAAGATGCGCTTGCCCATATCGTCGCGCATTGCCGGCGGGTCGGAACGGCGAAGCTCGGAATTCAGCTGGCGCATGCCGGACGCAAAGCTTCCGCACAGCGGCCGTGGGAAGGCGCCAAGGCGCTCTCAGCCAACGAAGATCCTTGGCCAACCATTGCACCCTCGGCGGTGCCGTTCGGTCCGGGCTGGCACACTCCGCGCGCTATGAACGAAGAAGACATGGCGCGGGTGCGCGCCGATTTCGCCGATGCCGCCAAGCGCGCGGTGCGGCTCGGCTTCGACGCCATCGAGCTGCACTTCGCCCATGGTTATTTGCTGCACA
>JBPYFG010000293.1:0-2033 GCA_051986365.1 Xanthobacteraceae bacterium | reverse complement strand
CGGACCCGCTTGGCCACCTACAGCAAGAACCATTGTCCCCAATGCGGCGAGTGGCTGCTCGCTCCCGACTGGTCTGAATATTTCAATGATCGTTGCGTGCGGCACACGTGGTCGTGCCAAAGCTGCGGCTATGAATTCGAGACCGCGGTATTCTTCGCGCCGCGCCAGGACATAGCGGCTTAGCCAGGATTGCGCGGCGGATAAAGGTGCCGCGCGCCTTTGAAATCGGTGATCTGATTTCCTTCGGCGCTCAGATAACTGGGCCCGATCGGCGATTTGCCGTGCCCGCCAGGAATGTCGAGTACGTATTGCGGCTGGCATAGTCCCGAATAGCGGCCGTGCAACGCGCGCATTAAAGCCTGGCCTTCAACGATCGACGTGCGCAGATGCGCAGTGCCAGACGCAAGATCGGCATGGTGCAGGTAGTACGGTTTGATCCGGCATTCGACCAGCGCGCGCATCAGAGCGCCGAGCGTTTCCGCATCGTCGTTGACGCCGCGCAGCAGCACCGATTGCGACAGCATGGGAATACCGGCATCGATCATGCGCGCGCACGCGGCGCGCGCTTCGTCGCTAAGCTCGCGCGGGTGATTGGCGTGCAAGACCATGAAAGTCGCCTTAACGCTGCGCAGCGCGCGCAATAGCGCGGGCGTAATCCGTTCCGGCGCCACGACCGGAATGCGGCTGTGCAGACGGATGACTTTCACATGTTCGATCGCCGTAAGCCGCGTCATCACGTCTCTTAAGCGGCGCGGCGGCAGCAAGAGCGGATCGCCGCCGGTCAGGATCACTTCCCAAATCTGCGGCGTGCGGGCGATGTAATCGAGCGCGGCGGTGAGGGCCGCGCCGGTAAGCGCCCCACGTCCCGGCCCTACCATTTCGCGGCGGAAGCAGAAACGGCAGTACAGCGCGCAAACATTCACCAGTTTGAGCAGGACGCGATCCGGATAACGATGCACCACGCCCGGAACCGGACTATGGGCATCGTCGCCGATCGGATCGGCGTTTTCTTCCGGATGAGATTCCAGCTCGCGCTCATCGGGAACAAATTGCCGCGCGATCGGATCATGCGGGTCCGCGGTGTCGATCAGATCGAGGACCGCTGGCGTGATCGCCACCGCATAGCGTGACGCGACATTATTCAGTGCAGCCAGCCGCTGCGGTTTTATCAGCTGCGCCTCGACCAGCGCGGATGCGCTGCGCAGAGCTTTAGTTCCTGCCGGCATGGCCGACCTCATTCCTCATTGCCGCTCGAAAAAACCTGCCGCGGCGTTGCACTGCCCGCTTATTGCGACGGATCCTCGAGCGGTGTCCAGAGCACCTGGTCGATCCGCGTCGCGCCGGTCGCCACCATAACCAGCCGGTCGAGGCCAAGCGCCACCCCGGAGGCTTGTGGCATATGCGCCAGCGCGGCAAGAAAGTCTTCGTCGAGCGGGTAGCGTTCGCCGTAGCGGAGCTCCTTCTCCGCCATTTCCTGCTCAAGCTGACGGCGCTGCTCGACCGAGTCGGTCAGTTCGCCAAAACCATTGGCGAGTTCCATGCCGCAGACATACATCTCGAAGCGTTCCGCCACGCGAGGATCGCGCATGCGCCGGGCCAGAGTCGAAAGCACGGCGGGGTATTCGTCGAGGATGGTGAGGCGACCCACACCAAGATGGGGCTCGATCCGCTCAACCAAGACGCGGCTGAATATATCGGCCCACCGATCGTCAGCGGCGATCCTGATGCCGGCGTGCTGCGCCGCGCGCGCAAAGCGGTCGCGATCTGCAGCGTTATTGGCGAGAGTGGCGAGAATATCGATGTCGGCAAAGCGGGCGAAGGCTTGCGCGACCGTGACCCGCTCGGGCTCGGCGAATGGATCAGCCGTGCAACCGCGAAAGCTGAACTGCCGCGTTTGCGCGACATCGGCCGCCGCACGCGCGATTGCGATGCAATCGTTGATGAGTACGTCATAGGGCTCGCCGGCGCGGTACCATTCGAGCAACGTGAATTCAGGATGATGCAGCGCGCCGCGCTCGCGGTTGCGAAACGAT
>JBPYFG010000292.1:0-2502 GCA_051986365.1 Xanthobacteraceae bacterium | reverse complement strand
TCGGCGCTGCTGCTCGCCTATTACGATCCGGATGGTAGGTTGGTCTATTCCGGGCGGGCCGGCACCGGCATCAAGCAGGCGGAATTGGAGCGGCTCTGGCGCCGCCTGCAGCCGCTGGCCACATCCGAGATGCCGCTCTCCGTGCCGCCACCTCGCGACAGCCGCTTCGGCTCGCCGCTCGTCCTCAGCCGCGTGCATTGGGTGCGGCCCGAGCTTGTCGCCGAGGTGAAATACCTCACTTGGACCGGCGATAACCTGCTTCGGCAAGTCGTCTACGAGGGTCTGCGCGAAGACAAGCCGGCAGCCGACGTTCGACGCGACGTGTCGCACCCAAAGCCATAATCCTTAATCCGGCAGTTGGGGGGTTGTGCTGACCGGCCGAATCGGCGGATTAGGCCGGTATGGGAACGGATCTGAGCGAGTGGGTTGCCCACCCTGTGGGTGAGCAACCTGAGGTAGAGGAGTGGTCGGCGGTCGCCGATACCTTTGGCGGCCGTGTTCACATCGAGTGGGACACCACAGCGCCGGTCACGCCGCTCGGACAATTGCCGTTCTTTATCGAGTATCTGAAGCAGGGCGGCCTGTTCGACGGCTGGGTGGCGGATTGTCCACTGTCCTTCACCAGCCCGAACGCGCCGCGCAAACGCGACGTGCTGGGCACCCTGCTGTTATCGGTGCTGGCCGGGCATCGGCGCTATGCGCACGTCACGGCATTGCGCTGCGATGCGGTCAATCCGCCGCTGCTCGGCATGAGCAAAGTGGTCAGCGAAGATGCGCTGCGGCGGGCGCTGGCGAAGATTGACGAGACCGCCGGCGCGCAGTGGTTGCAGGCGCATCTCGATTATTGTGTGCGGCCGCTGCTCGACGAGCCGTGGGTTCTCGATGTCGACGCCACGATCAAGCCGCTCTACGGTCATCAGGAAGGCGCAGTGGTCGGCTATAATCCGCGTAAACCGGGGCGGCCATCGCATTGCTATCACACCTACATGCTCTCGGATCTGCGACTGGTGCTGCGGGTTGAGGTGCATCCCGGCGATCAACACAATCCCACGCACGCCGCCACCGGACTGTGGTCGCTCTTGGCACAGCTCGGGCGCGAGCGCTGGCCGCGCTTGCTGCGCGGTGACGCCGAATGGGGCAACCAAGGGGTGATGGGACGGGCCGAGCAGGAGGGAGTGCCGTATCTGTTTCGCTTGCGCGCCACAGCGAACGTGAAGCGAGCGCTGGAGCGCGCGATGGCGGAGCGCGACTGGAGCGATGCCGGCCAGGGCTGGCAAGGCAAGGAAACAAAACTACGGCTGATGGGGTGGAGCCGCCAACGACGAGTGGTTCTGCTGCGCCGCAAGTTCAATCGCCCGCTGGCGCTGTTGGATCGCCCCGATCCTGGGCAGCCGCTGCTCGGTTTTGCCGAGGTGCTCGGCGGCAAGCGAGAGGTCTGGGAATATGCCGCCTTGGTGACGTCACTGGACAGCGAAATTCTCACCCTGGGCCAGCTCTACCGGGACCGTGCGGATTGCGAGAACGCGTTTGATGAACTGAAGAACCATTGGGGCTGGGGCGGCTTCACAACCCAGGATTTGAAACGTTGCCGCCTGCTGGCCGCCAGCGTGGCGCGGGTCTACAACTGGTGGAGCTTGTTTGTCCGACTGGCCGATCCCGACCAGCATCGCGAAGTCATCACCAGCCGGCCGTTGCTGCTGCAGGCGATTGCCCGCAAAACCCAGCACGCCGGCCGGACCACACTGACAGTGAGCAGCACTCATGGCGAGCAGCAGGCGGCACGGCGGGCCTATCTGCGCATCGCCCGGTTTTTTGCCAGGTTGCGAGAAAAAGCGGAGCAGTTGGACGCGGTGCAACGCTGGTATCGCATCCTGAGCGAGGCACTGCGAAAATATCTGCGCGGCCGGCAACTGATCCCGCCTGCACGCCTGCAGCCGGGTTGACCCCGCCAGCTACGGTTGCAAACCGGGACGCAAATTGCCGCCGCGCCTGGAGTCAACTGCCGGATTTAGGTTCAATATGGACTTACCCCGGTTTCGTGGAGAGATGAGAGCTTGGGATCAGGCTCTCTGGCTTGACGTCATGTTATCCTCCGGTTCGTGGCATTCTTTGGTTTGGCCCCCGGCGGAGCCATTCTTCCGTCCCGACCCGCGCACTGACGCGGCTGCCGCGCGCCGTGGCGGTCAAGGACGGCCGCTTCGTGCGGCCGCCCGAAGTGCTTGTCCTTGACGGCCGCGAGCACGGCGGCAGGCTGGTGTGGGTCGCGAGCGACGGTTGCTGCATGATGCCGGTGTTCGTAGTCAATCGGTGAGAGGTATCCGATCGATGAGTGACGGCGTCGCGGATTGTAGAAGCCCTCGATGAAGGCGAACACTGCGCTTCTCGCCTCGGTCTGCGTCTTGAACCGGCAGCGATCGAGCAGTTCGCATTCGAGGGTCGCGAAGAAGCTCTCGCACATGGCGTTGTCATAGGCATCGCCGACCGAACCCATCGAGGGGCGCA
>JBPYFG010000291.1:0-6396 GCA_051986365.1 Xanthobacteraceae bacterium | reverse complement strand
GCAGCGGGGCAATGCGACGCCGCGGCGCCGCTCCAATCACGGCTGCGCGCGTCGCGCCTGGCCTGCCTCCTTGAGATTTTATATGCGACCGGGCTGCGCGTGTCAGAACTCGTGGCGCTGCCGATCGCGGCAGCGCGGCGGGACGCGCGTGTCATTGTGGTCCGCGGCAAGGGCAATAAGGAACGTCTGGTGCCGCTCAACGATGCCGCGCGCCGCGCGATCGCCGATTATCTCGCGCTGCGCGAGCTCGCAGGCGCCGCCCGATCGCAATGGCTGTTTGCGTCGTTCGGAGACAGTGGGCATTTGACCCGACAGCACCTGGCGCGTGAGTTAAAAAGCCTCGCGCGCGCGGCGGGCCTTCGTGCCGACCAGGTCAGTCCCCACGTGCTCCGCCACGCTTTCGCCAGCCACCTTCTGCACAATGGCGCCGATCTGCGCGTGGTGCAGACCCTTCTGGGACATGCGGATATCTCAACGACGCAGATCTATACCCATGTGCTGCAAGAGCGCTTGAAGAGCCTGGTCCGCGACTTGCACCCTCTGGCGCGTGAATAATATGTCTGGCCTCGCCAGTTCCGGTGATGCAACTAGAGTCAAAACTTATTGTTTGCGCGACCGCGACGCCGGGCATTTCGGCCACTGGCTAGGCGCGAGGAGCGATGTGATCTATCCGGTCATGAGCGACGAGCAACGACGCCAGCGGCCGAAAGGCGCGCGTCACTCGGGGTTGCTCGCGGAAATAGAGAGTTTTGAACCTGGCTTTACCAATGCGCAGCTATCTCGATTTTGAAAAACCGGTCGCCGAACTGGAGGCCAAGATTGAGGAATTGCGCGCGCTGCAAAGCGGCGGCGATTCGATTGCGATCGGCGAGGAAATCAACCGCATCGAGGGCAAAGCGGCACTGGCGCTTAAAGAACTCTATGGCGGGCTGACGCCGTGGCAGAAGACGCAGGTTGCGCGGCATCCGCAACGGCCGCATTGCCTCGATTACGTATCCGGCCTGATTACCGACTTCGTGCCGCTCGCCGGCGACCGCAAACACGGTGAGGATGCGGCCATTGTCGGCGGCTTCGGCCGTTTTCACGGCGAAAGCATCTGCGTGATTGGCCATGAAAAGGGTAGTGATACCGACACGCGGCTAAGACATAATTTCGGCATGGCGCGGCCGGAGGGCTATCGCAAAGCGGCGCGGCTGATGACCATGGCGGATCATTTCGACATCCCCGTTCTCGCGCTGGTCGATACCGCGGGCGCCTATCCCGGAATCGGCGCCGAAGAACGCGGTCAAGCCGAAGCGATAGCGCGCTCGACCGAAGCCTGCCTCGATATCGGCGTCGCCAATGTGGCGGTGATTATCGGCGAAGGCGGCTCCGGCGGAGCTATTGCGATCGCCACCGCAAACCGGGTGCTGATGCTTGAGCACGCCATTTACAGCGTGATTTCCCCCGAGGGGGCGGCCTCGATTCTGTGGCGCGACACCACCAAAGCAGAGGACGCCGCATCGAGCATGAAAATCACCGCGCAGGATCTGATTCGGTTCGGGATCATTGACGCGATTGTGCCGGAGCCAACCGGCGGCGCCCATCGCGACCCCGGTGCGGCGATCAGCGCCACCGGCGAAGCAATAGCCGAAGCGCTGGGCGAGTTGCGCGGACTTGATCGCGCAACGATGGTCCGCCTGCGGCGGGAGAAATTCGCCACGCTCGGGCGAAGCCTCGCATGAATGTGGCGTGGCGCCGCGCTAGCCTGCAGGCGTGCAATTGCCACAATGTTGCCGCGATTCCTCCACGTGCCACAATATGGTTGCTAACGTATTGGATTTAACCGGCAAATTCGCCGAGAATTTACCAATCATTTAACCGGCGGGTGTTCAACCAAAGGGGCCGCAGCGGCTGCCTTGCGAAAGCCGCTTCTTGCGGATAACGATTACGCATGATGGCGCGGGGGATGGTCCATCTGTCGGGGAATCTCGCTTTGATCCGCAGCTGTTTTGGCCGCGCGCTTGGGCGCAGCGGTGTCGGCTTGCGTGTGGTCGCGGCTTCGGCGGCGCTCGCCTGCACCTTTGCGCTCGCCGGCTGCTATGGCGACGACGGTTATCAGCTGCCAACGAAGGCGATGAAGGAACTGTCGCCTGAAATGCTGGCGCTGCTGCAGCAGAAAAATATGCCGAAGGACTCGCCGATCCTTGTTCGCGTGTTCAAGGAAGAGTCGGAACTCGAAGTTTGGAAAGAGGACACGACCGGGCTCTATCAGCTACTGAAAGTTTATCCAATCTGCCGCTGGTCGGGCGAACTGGGTCCTAAGAAAGTCGAAGGCGACCGGCAGGCGCCGGAAGGCTTCTATTCGATCACGCCCGGATTGATGAATCCAAATTCCAATTACTACCTCGCCATCAATATGGGCTTCCCCAACGCCTATGACAAAGCGAACGGTTACAGCGGCGGATTTTTGATGATTCACGGCGATTGCTCGTCGCGCGGTTGCTACGCCATGACCGACGAGCAGATCGGCGAAATCTATTCGCTGGCGCGCGAGGCGTTCCTTGGCGGCGAAAAGCAATTCCAGATTCAAGCCTATCCGTTCCGCATGACGCCGGCGAACTTGGCTCGGCATCGCACCAATCCGAACATCGCGTTCTGGAAGATGCTCAAGGAGGGCAACGACCATTTCGAAGTGACGCATATGGAGCCGAAGGTCGATGTCTGCGACCGGCATTATGTTTTCGACGCACAACAGCCGGCGAATTCGACTAAGCCGCTTGTGTTCAGCCCCAGCGCTCACTGCCCGAACTACGAAGTCCCCGAGGAGATCGCCGGACCGGCGGGAGAGAAGCAACGTAACGACGAATATCAGATCGCCCAGCTGACCAGACTGAATGCGCCAGTGGCGCCGATCGTCATGGGCACTGACGGCGGCATGAATCGTTTCTTCGTCGCCAGGCTGGAAGAAACCCAGCCGTTCTATGATAATGACGGCCATATCCATGCGCCGCCGATCCATCCCGGCATGCCGCGACCGACAATCAGCGGTCCGCGCGAGGACCCCGAAGCGAGCATCAAGACCGCATCGGTCCAGAAAACGGGCCTGTTCGGTGGGCTGTTTGACCGGACGACGACCCAGAGCACCAGCCAGAGCACGAGCCAGAGCACCAGCCAAAATACGAGCCAAGTCGCCTCCGCCAATACAAGCTCCAATAGCGAAGGCTTCTTTGCGCGGCTGTTTAAGCCGAAGAGCGACGCCGCTCCACAACCGGCACCACAAGGAACGACACTGGCGGGCTTAAAGCCGGCGCCGGCATCGCGCAAAGTCGAGACGGCGAAAGTCGAAACGCCCAAATCCGAGCCGCAAAAAGGTGAGCCGAAAGGTGAGCCGCAAAAGGCAGAGGCGCCTACCGCGCCAGCGCCGAGGGCACAAGCGCCGCAGGTTGCCAGTGCGGCGCCGACTGCGGGCCTGATCAAAGGCGCGCAACCGCTCGTTCCGTCAGGCTCGTTCGACAGCCGCTGGGCCGGACTTCAGTAATCAGGAATCGGTAATCGGGCGTCAGGGTCTATACCTGATGACTGGCCTGATCCCTGTTAAGTGGCTGATACCTGATTCCTGCTAAACGTATCGGCCGTGGCAGTGCTTGTATTTCTTGCCTGAGCCGCACGGACAAGGCTCGTTGCGGCCGACCTTCCCCCAGCTCTGCGGATCTTGAGGATTGCGGGCCGGTGCTTGCGGCCGCGCCACCGGCGAGCGCGCCGGTGCGGTGCCCGCCAAGGCTCCGCCTGCTGCGAGCGCCGGCCCGATGCCGTGGCGCGCCAAAGTCTCCGCGCCGGCCATCGCCAGAGCCATCTCGTCTTCACCGGTCATGGGATCGATCTTGTGCGCTTCCATCGCTGGCAGCGCTGCCGGTTGCTGCGGCGGCGCGGCCTGGATCTCGACGCGCATGAGCTGCGCCGTGACGGCTTCGCGCAGATTCTGGCTCATGTTTTCGAACAGGCTGAATGCTTCCGCTTTGTATTCATTGAGCGGATCGCGCTGACCATAGCCGCGGAATCCGATCACCTGGCGCAAGTGATCAAGCATTACCAGGTGCTCGCGCCAGAGATGATCCAGCGTCTGCAGCAGGATCGATTTCTCGATATAGCGGATCACGTCGGGACCCCACTGCGCCACCTTGGCCGCCATGTGCTCGTCGGCGCGGCGTTCCACACGCGTGAAAATCTCCTCGTCCGCGATACCCTCTTCCTTGGCCCATTCGTCGGCCGGCAGGTCGAGCCCAAGCACCCGCTTGAGCTCCTCGCGAAGCCCCGCCGTGTCCCATTGCTCCGGATAGGCGTTTTCCGGCACGTGCTTGGCCACCAGATCGTCGATCACCGTGTGGCGCATGTCGGCGACCACTTCGCCGACGGCCTGATCCTCCATCCATTCGACGCGCTGATCGAAAATGACCTTGCGCTGATCATTCATCACGTTGTCGAACTTGAGGATGTTCTTGCGGATGTCGAAATTGCGCGCCTCGACCTTCTGTTGCGCCTTTTCCAGCGCCTTGTTGATCCAGGGGTGAATGATCGCTTCATTCTCCTTCAGACCGAGCCGCTGCAGCATGCCGTCGAGCTTGTCGGTGCCGAAAATGCGCATCAGATCGTCTTCGAGCGACAGGAAGAATTTCGAGTGACCGGGATCGCCTTGCCGCCCGGAACGGCCGCGCAATTGATTGTCGATACGGCGGCTTTCGTGGCGTTCGGTGCCGAGCACGTAGAGCCCGCCGGCGGCGAGCGCCTTCTCTTTCAAGCGCGCGACCTGGGCGCGGATGTCGGCGGCGCGTGGGCTCTTCTCGCGTTCGCGCGGATCAGCGGTATCGGCCAGTTCCTGGCGAATGCGCATATCGGCATTGCCTCCGAGCTGAATGTCGGTGCCGCGCCCCGCCATATTGGTGGCAATCGTGATCGCGCCCGGCACGCCGGCCTGGGCGACGATATAAGCTTCCTGCTCGTGATAGCGGGCGTTCAGAATCGCGAACACCTTGGCCTTGGACGCACCCTCGTCGCCGGAATAGAGCGCCGCAAAGGCGTTGGGATCGGAGAAGTCGTGCTGCTCCCAGCCCTGCTTGCGCAGCCTCTCGGCGAGTTGCTCGGATTTCTCGATTGAGGTTGTGCCGACCAGAACCGGCTGGCCGCGCGCTTTGCAGTCCTCGATCAAAGCCAGGATGGCGCGGAATTTCTCTGGCGCAGTCCGATAGACTTCGTCGTCGTCGTCGATGCGAATCATCGGCATGTTGGTCGGGATTTCCAGGACTTCCAGATTGTAAATGTCCTGGAATTCATTGGCTTCGGTCACCGCCGTGCCGGTCATGCCGGCGAGCTTCTCGTACATGCGGAAGTAGTTCTGGAACGTGATCGAGGCGAGCGTCTGGTTCTCAGGCTGGATCGGCTGATGCTCCTTGGCCTCGAGCGCCTGGTGCAGCCCTTCCGAATAGCGGCGGCCGGGCATCATGCGGCCGGTGAACTCATCGATGATGACCACCTCGCCATTGCGGACGATGTAGTCCTTGTCGCGCTGGAACAGCTTGTGGGCGCGCAGCGCCTGGTTGACGTGGTGCACCGTGGACACGTTCTCGACGTCGTAGAGATGCTCGCCCTTGAGCAGCCCGTCGTTGCGCAGCATCTGCTCCATCTTCTCCATGCCGGCTTCGGTCATGACGACGGTGCGCTGCTTCTCGTCAACCTCGTATTCGGCCTTGTCGAGCCTGGGGATATAGGTGTCGATGGTGTTGTAGAACTCGGAGCGGTCGTCGAGCGGGCCGGAGATGATCAGCGGCGTGCGCGCCTCGTCGATCAGGATGGAGTCGACCTCGTCCACGATGGCGTAGATGTGCCCGCGCTGGACCATGTCCTCCATGCGGTACTTCATGTTGTCGCGCAGGTAGTCGAAGCCGAGCTCGTTGTTGGTGCCGTAAGTGACGTCGCAGTCGTAGGCCTTCTTGCGCTGCTCATCGTCGAGGCCGTGCACGATGACGCCGACCGAGAGGCCGAGGAAATTGTAGATCTGGCCCATCCACTCGGCGTCGCGCTTGGCGAGGTAATCGTTGACGGTGACAACATGCACGCCGCGCCCTGAGAGCGCGTTGAGGTAGACCGGGAGCGTCGCCACCAGCGTCTTGCCTTCGCCGGTCTTCATCTGGGCGATGCGCCCCTCGTGCGGCACCATGCCGCCGATCAGCTGCACGTCGAAATGGCGCTGGCCGATGGTGCGCTTGGCGGCCTCGCGCACGGTGGCGAAGGCGGGCGCCAGGATGTCGTCGAGCGTCTTGCCCTCGGCGAGTTGCTGGCGGAATTCGGCGGTGTGCGCCTTCAGCGCCTCATCCGAAAGCTTCGAGACCTCGGGCTCCAGCGCGTTGATGGCGTTGACGC
>JBPYFG010000290.1:0-4592 GCA_051986365.1 Xanthobacteraceae bacterium | reverse complement strand
CTTTCGGTTCAAAGCGTGCGCGAAAAATTTCCGCGTCCAGAGGATCTTCAAAACAGTAACGCACGAACGCGGCATAATCGTCCTCGACATACATGTCGAACTTACCGGCATAGCGAACGAGAAAATTCAAAATCTCACTGTCGTCGGCGAGCTGCCGGCGGGGAAGCACGACCTGATAGGGGCATTCCCTGTCGAGCTGGCGCAGCCAAGCCGTCCGTTTGTCCGCATCCATTGAAGTCACCCTGATCGAACCGACTGGTCGAACCGGTGATTGTTCTCTATTTGTTCTCATAAGTCAAGACCCAAATCCAAAAGCCGATCTCAGTCCACGTCCAATGGTTCGGCCCCTGTCGGCTTGCCGGACGCGTCTAACGTGATCTTCTCGACGCGCGCCTCCGCCTGCCGCAGCAAATCCTCGCAGCGGCGTTTGAGCGCCTCGCCGCGCTCGTAAATGGCAACCGACTCCTCGAGCGGCACCTTGCCCTCTTCAAGCCGCTTCACGATCGATTCGAGTTCCTCGATCGCCCGCTCGAAGGGCATTTGTCCGATATCGCTGTTGTCTTTCTGCGCCATTGTCTTTCTACATTTGGCTTACAGCGCAATCGTTTCATATTGAATCGATTGGCGCTCTAGCATTTCGATTAGCATGATCTTTTTCGGAAAACCGGTTTCCACTTTTCCGGACCATGCTCTGGCAATCGTAGACCGGATTGCGGCAAGCGCAATCGGGTGTCCTGGCTTACGCATGCATCAGGGTGGCGACATGGACGGCAACCGATTTGCCGAGCGCCTGCAAATCATAGCCGCCTTCGAGCAACGAGATGACACGGCCGCCGGCGCAAGTGTCGGCCACATCCATGATCTTCTGCGTCGCCCAGATGAAATCGGCCTCAGCGAGATTGATATTGGCGAGCGGGTCGCGCATATGTGCGTCGAAGCCGGCGGAGATGATCACAAGCTCAGGCTTAAATTCCTCGAGCCGCGGCAGAATCCTCGTCTCGAAAGCGGCGCGGAACGCCGCGCCGCCATCGCCGGGACGCAACGGCGCGTTGACGATCGTATTGTGTTCGCCGGTCTCGCCCACGGCGCCGGTCCCCGGAAACAGCGGCATTTGATGGGTCGAGCAATACATGACGCTTTTATCCGACCAGAAGATCTCCTGCGAACCATTGCCGTGGTGCACGTCAAAATCGATGATCGCCGCGCTGGCGACGCCATAGCGCTGTTGCGCATAACGCGCCGCAATCGCCGCATTGTCGAACAGGCAAAAACCCATGGGACGCGCTGTTTCGGCGTGATGGCCGGGCGGTCTTGCGGCGACGAACGCATTGGCGGCTTTTTTGGTCAGCACCTCGTCGACCGCGTGAATCGCGCCACCGGCCGCGCGCAAGGCAGCCTCGAAGGTGCCGGGCGACATGGCGGTGTCGGCATCGAGATGGATTAGGCCCTCGCGCGGCGCCGCTTCGCGAACGGCGGTGATGTACTCCATCGGATGGCACAGCGCGACCGTTTCCAATGACGCGAGCGGCGCCTGGCTGCGCGCCAGCGTCTGAAATTTCTCGGCCTCAAGCGCCCGTTCAATCGCGCGCAGCCGATCAGGCCGCTCCGGATGACCGAGCGGCGTGAGATGTTCGAGAAAAGCGGGATGGCTGATCAGAAGAGTGGACATTTTGCCAATCTAAGGTGGGGAAGGTCGCAGCGAAAGCCGCCGATTTAACGACACGCTATGCCACCGTGAGTGCCGCATCGGCGCCGATAACGCCAGTCGCGCCTTCCACCACCGTGCGTTCAAGGCTGCCGGCGGTGACCGCGACGTGCTCGGCAAAGAATCGCGCCATGGCGAGGGCGCCTGCGGCGTCCTCGCCCGATCGCTTCATGGACAAGGCCTGTTTTGCCAATAGACAGCCGCCACTGGCGAGACCAAACAGCCGCAAATAGGGGGTGGCACCGGCAAGCGCTGCTTCCGGTTGTTTGCCGAGTTGCCCAATCAGCCAGGCCGTGGCGCGCGCCAAACTATCGACGGCGTCGCCGAGCCGCACAGCGGTCCAGCCAAAACCCGGATCGTTGTCGGCAGCGAGCGCGCCGACCACCGCACGCATGTCGTCCAGATGTGACTTCACAACCGCGCCGTCCCCAAGCGGCAGTTTGCGGGTAACAAGGTCGATCGCCTGGATACCGTTGGTCCCCTCATAGATGGCGGCGATCCGTGCATCGCGGAACAGTTGCGCCGCGCCGGTCTCCTCGATGTAGCCCATGCCGCCATGGACCTGGATCCCGAGCGAGGTCACTTCATTGGCGATGTCGGTTGAGAAGGCTTTGGCCACCGGCGTCAGCAGTGAAGCTTTCGCGTGCGCCGCTCTGCGCTTTGCCTCGTCGCTTTCGCGTTCGCTGCGATCGATAGCGAGCGCGGTGGCGTAGCAGATCGCGCGAGCCGCTTGGGTCAGCGCGCGCATGGTGAGCAGCATGCGCCTGACATCGGGGTGCGCAATGATGGCAGCCGATTGCGAGGCGTCGATTGCCTCCGCGCGGCCCTGGCGGCGCTCGCGCGCATAAGCAAGCGCCTTTTGGGTCGCACATTCGGCAATGCCGACGCCTTGCAAGCCAACGGCGAGCCGCGCGCGATTCATCATCGTAAACATGCAGCTCATCCCGGCATTCTCTTCACCGATGAGAAAACCGGTGGCGCCGCCGGCGTCGCCGAATATCATCGTGCAAGTCGGCGAACCGTGAATTCCAAGCTTGTGTTCCACCGAGTGCGCACGCACGTCGTTGCGCGCGCCGAGCGAACCGTCGGCTTGCAGCAGGAATTTAGGAACCAGAAACAGGGAAATCCCGCGCGTGCCCGGCGGGGCATCGGGCAGCCGCGCCAACACGAAATGAATAATGTTTTCGGTGAAATCGTGCTCGCCGAAAGTGATGAAGATCTTTTGGCCCTTGATGCGATAGGTCCCATCGCCCGCGCGTTCGGCGCGGCTGCGCAGCGCCCCCACGTCGGAGCCGGCTTGCGGCTCGGTGAGCTGCATCGTGCCCATCCATTCGCCGCTCACGAGCTTGTTCAGATAGGCGCGCTTGAGCGCGTCGCTGCCATGAGCGTTAAGCGCATCGATCGCCGCCATCGTGAGCATAGGACCATTGGCAAAGGCGACCGAAGCCGCGTGCCACATTTCAGTGCACGCGGCATTGAGGATTTGCGGCAAGCCCTGGCCGCCCCATTCAGATGGTGCCGTCACCGCGTTCCAGCCGGCTAAACGCCAAGCGCGGTATGCTTCTTTCCAGCCGGGCGCCGTGGTCACGTTGCCGTCGGCAAAGCGCGTACCGTAAGTGTCGCCGATCCGATTGAGCGGAGCGATGACTTCGCCAGCAAAGCGGCCGGCTTCCGCGACGATCGCATCGACGTCCTCGATCCCAAGCTCACCGAACAAACCTTGCTCGATCGCGGGCGCGAGTGTTGCGGCGTGTTTGAGCGCCGTGGCGATGTCGGCAAGCGGAGCGCGGTAACTCACCTTCGGTCTCCAACAGCTACGCCGGCTGGCGGCGTGATCTCGGCCGGAACGAAGAAGTCCGGCGCCAATTCTTCCGCCGGATCGACCCGGTAGCGATCGAAATCCCGAACGCCGTTTGCAGCCAGAAAATTATCGTCAATGAGGAATCGGCCGGTGAATTCGCGCGCCGGTTTTGAAAAAATCAGATAAGCCGCGTCAGCCACGATTTCGGGCTTGCGGGCGCGCCGCATCACGGCGTTGCCGCCAAGCAGATTCTGCACCGCCGCCGTGGCGATGACGGTACGCGGCCACAGCGCATTGACTGCGACGCCCTTCGGCCGAAGCTCACCGGCCAGTCCGAGCACAACCAGACTCATGCCGAATTTGGCCATTGAATAAGCGGTGTGCGGCGCGAACCATTTTTCCTTCATATCGAGCGGCGGCGAGATCATGAGGATATGAGGATTGACCGCTTTCTCCAGGTAAGCGATCGAGCATTTTGAGACCAGGAAAGTGCCCCGCGCGTTGATCTGATGCATCAGGTCGAAGCGCTTCATTTCGGTGTCGACGACAGGGGTCAGCGCAATGGCGCTGGCATTATTGACGACGATGTCGATGCCGCCGAACCGTGCAGCGGTGCGTGCGAGTGCGTCGGCGACCATTGCTTCGTCGCGCACGTCGACGACGAGGGGCAAAGCCTTACCGCCGGCGCGTTCGATCTCCTCGGCCGCGGTATAGATTGTGCCGGCGAGCTTTGGATGCGGCGTTTCGGTTTTCGCGGCAATTGCAATATTGGCGCCGTCGCGGGCGGCGCGGAGCGCGATCGCAAGCCCGATGCCGCGCGAGGCGCCGGTGATGAACAAGGTTTTTTCCATTAGTGTCCCGATTCCGAAGTTGGTAAGCATTTACGGCACGCTCGTACGAACTTCGGAATCAATAAGGACACTAGCAAATGTATTCGTACTAGTGCCGCCTTTGAACCGGAAGTTCGCATCGGGGGCGCCGGACATTCGTGCGAACTTCGGGTTCGCGGCACTAGCGACACATCGGGCTCGTTTAGCTCGGGTTCACTTTTTGCGTGTAAGAAAGGCGGCGAACGCGGCGCGCGCC
>JBPYFG010000289.1:0-4248 GCA_051986365.1 Xanthobacteraceae bacterium | reverse complement strand
TCCAGGTCACCGGGTGGCCGATCGCGCGCGTCAGCCGTTCCGGATAACCGACGCAGAGTTCGATCAGCATGGCGAGAAGCGCGAGTGCGGCCGACATGATGTTTTCTGAGGATCTCGATCATCCGCTCGTGCACGGCGGCGGGCTCGCTGCCGCGCGACGTCTGTTCTCTAACGCTCCCGAACCTTTCATCGACCTTTCAACCGGGATCAATCCCTATTCTTATCCGCTGCCGCAACTGCCGCCCGATCTTTTCACGCGACTACCCGATCCGGAAGCGCATAGCAAAGCTGCGAGTGTTGCCGCGCAAAGCTATGGCGCGCCCTCGCCAGTGCATGTCGTCCCTGCGCCGGGAACGCAAATCCTGCTGCCGCTTGTCGCCGCGCTGGTGGATCCAGCTCGTGCCGCGGTGGTGGCGCCGACCTATCGTGAACACGCACGCGCCGCGGCTCTGGCCGGCCATCGTGTTGCTGAAATTGCCGATCTGGCGGCGGCGCGCGAGGCGAAACTCGTCATTGTAACCAACCCGAATAATCCCGACGGCCGGCTGTTCGACAAGAACGAGTTGATCGCCCTGGCAAAACGGCTCGCAACCCGCGGCGGACTCCTGGTCGTGGATGAAGCCTTTATGGATGTGGGTCCGCCCGATGCCAGTCTCGCCGGCGAGGTCGGCAGGAACGCGATCGTGGTGCTGCGTTCATTCGGCAAATTTTTCGGGCTTGCCGGTATTCGGCTCGGCTTTGCGCTCGCGGCGCCGCCGCTCGCCGCGCGCCTTTCCGCGAAGCTCGGGCCGTGGGCGGTCTCCGGACCAGCGCTTGTGATCGGCGCAACGGCCTTGGCCGATCGCGCCTGGATTGAAGAGACACGCAATCGTTTGATCGCCGCGGCGGATCGACTGAAAGCCATTCTCCCAAGTGCCGGGATCGAAATTGTCGGCGGCACCGCGCTGTTCCAGCTGGCGCGCACGCCGGCGGCATCCGACTTGTTTCATCATCTCGGCCACGCCGGAATTTTGGTGCGCAGCTTTCCGGAACATCCATCATGGCTGCGCTTCGGCTTGCCCGGCACGGAAGCGGCCCGGGCGCGGCTGCAGATGGCCATGGCCGCCTATCGCGACAGGCATTAGGCTTGCGCCATGACCATGCGCCTGAAGCGCCGCAAGGAAGGATTCGCATCCGCGCCGCGCGCGATCCATTTCGATGCGGCGTTTCGAGCGCGCTTGCGCGATCTATTGGTGTGGCGGCGCGACGTCCGCCGTTTCCGGCCCGATCCGCTGCCGAGCGGTATGCTGGAGAGCCTGATCGAACTGGCTTGCCTTGCTCCTTCGGTCGGCCTGAGCCAACCCTGGCGCTTCGTCATTGTCGAGGATGGTACGCGCCGCGCCGCTGTTCGCGAAAATTTTGCGGCATGCAATGCCCAGGCCTTGCGCGCGCAGGCGCCGCAGCGCGCCAGCCTTTACGCCCGGCTCAAGCTCGCCGGATTGGACGAAGCACCCGTTCATTTCGCGGTATTTGCCGATCGCGCAACCACGCAAGGCCACGGACTTGGCCGCCGGACGATGCCGGAAATGATCGAGTATTCGGCGGTCACCGCCGTGCATACGATCTGGCTTGCCGCGCGCGCCCAGGGAATCGGTTTGGGGTGGATTTCGATCCTCGATCCGACGGCGATCGCAGCCATTCTGGACGTGCCGACGACGTGGAAGCTCATCGGCTATTTTTGTCTCGGCTATCCCGAAGCCGAGGATACGGTGCCCGAGCTTGAACAAGCGGGATGGGAGGAACGAAGCGCCGCGTCGGCAATGGTGGTCCGGCGGTGACCTAAGTCAGCGCAAGGTGCTGGGCGGCCTAGTCGCTTTTTCCTGTCGCCCTGACGCCGTCAAACCGGGCTTGGCTGTGCCGGGCAAGTAGCGGGCGATTATCACAGGATCGAGCTGCCGCTTGGCATTGTCCGGCAACCGCTGCCAGTTCTCGTCGCGGCCGAACAAAGCGATGCCGAGATAGCCGCGGACGGTCAATGTCTCGCCGTCGGGACTGACGCGCATCATGGCGCTGTAAATGTTGCCATTGCGCGGGTCGAGAATATTGCCCCCCTGATAGGTCAAGCCGTCGCGTTGCATGTTTCTGACCAAAGGCAGCCCGAGCAGCGGCTGATCCTTGCGGTCATCGCGACAGCTTGAGCAGGTCGGATTTTTCGGATCCTGCGGGCGAAGAAACAGTTTGGCGATCACGCCTTCATAGAGGCCGCCGCGCTCAACGAAGAGAAACCAGCTGACCGGATTGCCGGTCTCGTCGTCCAGTTTCTGCCACAGCCCGGTTGCGGAGGGCTCCGCAGTTGCGGTGGACTGAGCCGCCGCGATGGCCAGAGAGGTCGTCAAAAAACACGCTGCCAGCGCGGTTACGAGCTTTGCCGGTTGCAATGCCAACGGAACCCCCCATTGGAATCGAGTGTTGCGCGTGGAGCCGGATTGATCGTTTGACAATGCGGTGATTTCACGACCTCGCGTCGCGCCATGGGCGATGCTTCTTGGCTTTTTCGTGCGCGATGGAACAAGAACTGCTTGATCCCGGCGTGGCCGGTGCTATTGGGGGAACTCACAAGTCGTGACCGCCGGCTCCGGCGCGTTCGCGCTTTTCTCTACAGTTTTGTGACGGCGGTTTCCAGTAGCTGGCCCAAACCATGCGTGTATTCGTCCCAATTTCAGTTGGCGGCTGGACCCGTTTGTTCAGTCGATGGGACGTTCTCGCCATTCTCTTGATCCTTGGACTTCTGATTTTTCTCGGCGAGGCAAGCCGGAATCTTTTCGAACCCTTGGCCGAACTGCAACGGCAGCCACCCTCGCTCGATCCGCGCAATCTGCCTGAATATGCCGCGCGCACCACGCTGCGCATGCTTATCGCGATGGCTTTGTCGCTTCTCTTCACTTTCACTTACGCGACGTTTGCCGCGAAAAGCCGATCCGCCGAACGAGTGCTGGTGCCGCTGCTCGATATTCTGCAATCCGTGCCGATTCTGGGCTTCATTTCGGTGACCGTCGTGTTTTTCATGAGTCTGGCGCCCGGGCGCGTGCTCGGCGCCGAATTTGCTTCGATCTTTGCGATTTTCACCAGCCAAGCCTGGAACATGGCATTCAGCTTCTATCAATCGCTGCGCACGGTGCCGGATGAGCTGGAAGAAGCGACGCGCAATTTCCGGCTTAGTGCCTGGATGCGGTTCTGGCGGCTCGATGTGCCCTTTGCCGTCCCACAGCTTATCTGGAACATGATGATGTCGATGTCCGGAAGCTGGTTCTTCGTCGTCGCTTCGGAGGCAATCAGTGTCGGCAACACCACGGTGACTTTGCCCGGCATCGGCTCCTATATCGCGCTCGCGATCGATCATCGCGACCTCGCCGCGGTGTCCTGGGCGATCGGCACCATGCTGGTCGTGATTTTGATCTACGATCAGGTGCTGTTCCGGCCGCTGGTCGCGTGGGCGGACCGCTTCCGCTTCGAACAGGAGCCCGGCGTGCCGCCGCCCCGATCCTGGGTGTTCGATGTTTTGCGCCGCTCGCGTATTATCGAGCGGCTGAGGGAACGGCTGACCGCGCTGGGGCGCTCCTCGATGCGCTGGCGCAGATCACGCAAAGACTCATCCGTCGAGCCGGCAAAACGAGCCGGCCGCGCCCTGGCCATGCCGTTCACGGCGGTCGTCCTTGTCTTCACCTTCGCGGCATTGTGGCAAGTCGCGAAATTCGTAGTGACCGGGATCTCGCTGAGCGATGTCGGCGTGACGATACTGCTCGGCTTTGCCACGCTCGCGCGCGTCGTCGTCCTGATCGCGATCGCAAGCTTGATTTGGGTGCCGATCGGAGTCTGGGTCGGAACGCGGCCGCGCGTGGCGGTATTGGTTCAGCCGGTGGCGCAGTTTCTCGCCGCCTTTCCGGCCAACCTGCTGTTCCCGATCGTGGTCTCAGGAATCGTCGCCTGGCAGCTCAATCCGAATATCTGGCTTAGCCCGCTGATGATCCTCGGCACGCAGTGGTACATTTTATTCAACGTCATCGCCGGCGCGGCGGCGATTCCTGCGGAACTGCGCGCCGTTGCCGTCAATTTGCGCGTACGCGGCTGGTTGTGGTGGCGGCGCATCGCATTGCCCGCGGTGCTGCCCTATTATGTCACCGGAGCGATCACCGCGTCCGGCGGTTCGTGGAACGCGAGCATCGTCGCGGAGGTCGCGTCCTGGGGCAATGAGCATCTGCAGGCCAAAGG
>JBPYFG010000288.1:0-3112 GCA_051986365.1 Xanthobacteraceae bacterium | reverse complement strand
AGGTTGACCGTGCAGCGCTGCCTGCGCCTGCGGTAGGGGGGCGCGGTTTTCGGCCGGCGCGCACGCCGCGTGAGGAGGTTCTGTGCGGGCTGTTTGCGGAGGTGTTGGGGGTCGAGCGGGTTGGGATCGACGACAATTTCTTCGCGCTCGGGGGCGACAGCATCGTTTCGATCCAGTTGGTGAGCCGTGCGCGCAAGGCGGGTGTGGTGATCACGCCGCGGGCGGTGTTTCAGCATCAGACTGTTGCGGGGTTGGCTGCGGTCGCCACGGCTGTTGAGGAGACGCCGGCTGCAGCGCCCGATGTGGCCACCGGCGCGATGGTTGCGACCCCGATCATGCGTTGGATGCTGGAGCGCGGCGGTCCGATCGAGGGCTTTCACCAGGCGATGCTGCTGCAGGTGCCGGCGTGTTTGCGCGAGGATGATCTGATCGGTGCGCTGCAGGCTGTGATTGATCATCACGACGCGTTGCGGTTGCGGCTGGATGCGGCGGACGGCGGCGGCGATTGGAAGCTGGAGGTTGCGCCGCCTGGGGCGGTGCTGGCGGCGGAGTGCCTGCGGCGGGTAGAGATTAGCGGGGTTGATGCTGCGGGGCGGGAGGCGTGCATCTTGGCGCACGCGCGCTCGGCGGCGAGCAGACTTGCGCCGGCGGCTGGGGTGCTGGTGCAGGCGGTCTGGTTTGATGCTGGCGGGTCGGACGCTGGCCGTCTGCTTGTGCTGATCCATCATTTGGCGGTGGACGGGGTGTCCTGGCGCATCCTGGTGCCGGAGCTTGCGGCGGCCTGGTCGGCGATTGCGGGCGGTGGTGTGCCGGAGTTTTCGCCGCGGGGCACGTCGTTTCGGCAGTGGGCGCAACGGCTTGCATTACACGCGCAGGACGCGCGGTTGGTTGGCGAGCTTTCGTTTTGGACTGGGATGCTCGGCGCACCCTCGGTTTTGCTGGTTGAGGGCTCGCTCGACCCGGCTCGCGATGTGATGGGCACGGCTGGTCGGCTGACGCTGACGCTTCCGACAGCGGTGACGGAGGGATTGCTGCGGCGGGTTGCTGGGGCGTTTCATGCCGGTATCCAGCATGTGCTGCTGACGGCGCTTGGTTTGGCGATTGCGCAGTGGTGTCGGCGGCGGGATCGGGAGTCGATCGCTGCGGTATTGATTGATGTTGAGGGTCATGGGCGCGAGGAGGTTTTTTCTGGGATTGATCTTTCGCGGACGGTGGGATGGTTCACGAGCCTATTCCCGGTACGTCTGGATCTAAGCGCAGTTGATATTGATGAGGCATTGGCTGGGGGCGCGGCGCTCGGGCGGGCGCTGAAGCTGGTGAAGGAGCAACTGCGCGGAGTGCCGCATAACGGGCTCGGCTATGGATTGCTGCGCTATTTGAACGCGCGGACCGGTTCGCAGCTTGGCGAGTTTGCGGCGCCGCAGATCGGCTTCAACTATCTCGGGCGGTTTGCGGCGCCTGCCGGGGCGGACTGGGCTCGTGCAGCTGAGGCGGGAAGCGTTGGCGGCGGCGGCGATGGTGGCATGCCGCTTGCGCACTGCATTGAGGTCAATGCGCTGACGCTGGATGAGGCGGAGGGGGCCAAGCTGACGGCGAGCTGGTCATGGGCGCCCGCGGTTGTGACGCAGGCGCAAGTTCGTGATCTGGCGCAGGGTTGGTTTGCTGCGCTGGAAGCGCTTGTCGGGCATGTGGCTGCGCCCGGTGCTGGCGGGCGCAGCCCGAGCGATCTGCCGTTGGTGTCGCTGTCGCAGAGTGAGATCGAGGGGCTGGAGCGCGAGTACGGCGAGATTGAGGATGTGCTGCCGCTGACGCCATTGCAGGAGGGGCTTCTGTTTCATGCGCTTTATGATGCGCAGGCGGCGGACGTCTATACGGTGCAACTGGAACTGGGGCTTGAGGGAGCGCTGGATAGCGCCGCGTTAGAGGCGGCGGTTGCGGGTGTGCTGGCGCGGCATGCGAGCCTGCGTGCGTGTTTCCGGCATGAGGGTATTGGTCGGCCGGTTCAGGTGATTGTGCCGAGGGTGGTGCCGCGCTGGCGCAGGATTGACCTGTCATCGTTGGATGCAGCGACGCGCCAGGAGCGCTTGGCGAGTGTGTTGGCGCAGGATCGCGCCGAGCGGTTCGATGTTGCTTGTGCCCCGCTGATGCGCTTTGCGCTGATCCGGCTTACGGCTGAGCAGCATCGTGTGGTGCTCACGCATCATCACCTGCTGATGGACGGCTGGTCGCTGCCTGTGCTGGTGGGTGAGCTGCTGAGGCTCTACGCGCACAAGGGCGATTGTGCGGTGCTGGCGGGGGTGACGCCGTACCGCGATTATCTGGCGTGGCTCGCGGGGCAGGATCGCGCCGGGGCGATTTCGGCCTGGCGCGAGGCTTTGGCGGGATTGGAGGAGCCCACGCGTGTGGCGCCGCCCGATCGTGCGCGGCTGGCGGTGGCGCCGGAGCGGATCACGGTTGCGCTGAGCGAGGAACTCACGACGGGGCTGACGCGGCAAGCGCGGCAGCACGGTTTGACGCTTAATACCTTCATCCAGACGGCATGGGCGATCTTGCTGGCCCGTCTGACCCGGCGCGATGACGTGGTCTTTGGGGTCACGGTAGCGGGCCGGCCGTCGGAGATTGGCGGCATTGAGAGCATGGTGGGGCTATTCATCAACACGCTGCCGTTGCGGATCAAGCTGCCGCCGGGCAAGGCGCTTCTCGATGTGCTCAAGCAGGTGCAGGACAGCCAGTCCAGATTGATTGCGCACCAGCATCTCGGGCTTTCCGAGATCCAGCAGCTGGCTGGATTGGGCGAGTTGTTCGACACCTTGGTGGTGTTTGAGAACTACCCGGTTGAGGCTAGCAGCCTCTCGGGGGCTGCGGCGGGTGTTCGGCTCTGCCACGTCAATGGGCACGACGCGACACATTATCCTTTAAGCCTGATGGTGGCGCCGGGCGAGCGGCTGCAGCTGCGGCTGGATTACCGCGCGGACGTGTTCGAGCGCGCGAGCGTTGAGGCGCTGGGGTTGCGGCTCATTCGTCTTCTGGAGGGTGCGGTAGCGGCGCCGGAGGTTGCGATTGGGCGGCTGGAGCTTTTGTCTGCGCCTGAGCGGCGGCAGCTGCTGGAGGA